>NZ_CP013015.1:2282655-2540211 GCF_001577525.1 Candidatus Desulfofervidus auxilii
TCTTAAAGGAGGAAATGGAGAAGGCTGCTTAAAAAATATTTCCATTTTTTACTTGACTTTTTAAATGGAAAGTTCAAACCTACAAAATACAGTTAAGAAAATAGAAAACGGAAAACAGAAATTTCCAATTCCAACGTGTTAACTTGCAAACTTTCTAACTTACAACTTTGTAAACGTGCATAAGGAAGGAAAGGGAAACGGGAAACAGAAAATAGAAATTCCCAATTCCCAGTTCCTAATTCCCAATTCTAACGTGCCAACGTTCTAACGTGCAAACGTGTAAACGTGCTAACGTTCCAATTTAACAGAAGGCGATTTTGCATTTTTCAATTTGCATTCTGCATTGAGCCATTGCGCTTAACTCTACTTTTTAAAGAAGTCAACCTTGAGGTATTTCCTTATTCCACTTATTGAACGCCAAAAATCCTTAATTCATCCCTGCCTGCCGCCTGCCTGTCCCCGCCTGCCTGCGGGCAGGGGCAGACAGGGCAGACAGGAATGCTTTTAAAGATTCACGCCTAAATTTTGGGGAATGTTCAAAAAAAGATATTCTTGACAGCATTTTTGCACTGCTATATCATTTTGAGAAGAATGAGTTAATGAGGTATAAACCTTGAAAATACTAGTTACAGGAGGAGCAGGTTTTATTGGTTCGCATGTGGTTGATGGGTATATTAAGGCAGGTCATGATGTTGTTGTAGTGGATAATCTTTTCACAGGAAAACGGGAAAATATAAATCCTGAGGCTAAATTCTATGAAATAGATATAAGGTCAAAGGGTCTTGAAAAGATATTTGAGAGGGAGAAACCGCTAATAGTAAACCACCATGCAGCTCAAATATCTGTCCCAGTGTCTGTTGAAAATCCTATATTTGATGCTGAGGTAAATATCATTGGTCTTATAAACATATTACAGGCATGTGTTAAATATGGTGTTAAAAAAATAATCTTTGCCTCATCAGGTGGCGCAATCTATGGCGAAGCCCAGGAGTATCCTACATCAGAAAAATATCCACCACTGCCTTTATCCCCATACGCAATCGCAAAATTGACTTCAGAATATTACCTTGAGTTTTATAGACATCAATATAGGCTAAATTACACTATCTTGAGATATGCCAATATTTATGGCCCCAGACAGATACCCAAAGGAGAGGCAGGAGTGGTAGCAATATTTATAGAAAATCTTTTATCAGGAAGGCCTTCTGTTATGTACCATTTTCCGGACGAACCAGATGGAATGGCAAGGGACTACTGTTATGTTGAGGATGTAGTAAAAGCAAATATCCTTGTTTTAAAAAATGGTTCAAATGAAATATTTAACATAGGTTTTGGTAAACCTACTAGGACCAGGGAGCTTTATAAAAGGCTGTATGATTTGGTGAATAATTCTAACCCATCACTTAGATCACCAGTTCCTGCTCCTCCCCGACCTGGAGATATAAAACGCAGTTGTCTTAATATAGATAAAGCCAAAAGAATGCTTGGCTGGACTCCAGATGTCAGCCTTGAAGAGGGGCTCAAAAAAACTGTTGGATGGTATTCTACACATAAAGTTTAAGGAGCAGTTACCTCTATTCTAATATCTTATAACCCATATAAGCATACTGCAGCCCTGAAGCCACTGTTAAGATTAAAGTGATACCAAGTAGAATTGAAAGAAGTATAGGGGGAAGGGTTACTTGAATATTGGTTAAGACTGTCAACACGGTGATGATTTGGACCAAAGTAGTGGTCTTGCCTAGTAAGGATGGTTTAACTTCAAATTCAATGTCGAATAAAAAAAACAAAAGGGCACCTAAAAGGATAAATGCATCCCTACAAAGCACTATAACTGCTAACCAACTAGGTATAAATTGATACCAGGCTAATAATACAAAGCTAGAACAGAGTAATAATTTGTCAGCTATAGGGTCAAGGCAGGCACCTAACCTGGTAGCTTGATGGAGGTAGCGGGCCAGAAAGCCATCGATAGCATCAGTTATTCCTGCAATTAAAAAGGTAATCGTGGCCAAACTAAAGTAATTATTGAGGATGAGAATGATGAAAACAGGTGTTAGCAGAAACCGAAAGAAGGTGAATAAATTTGGCCAAGACAATCTTTACTCCTCATTTTCTTAAACAAATAGAGCTACCTCTTACCTGGTCTATAACAAAGCCAAGAGTGCTAAGTTGATTAACTAAATCAGGCATTATTCCCTTATAACTTCCTGTATAAATTACTTTTTTTGAGGTTATTTCTCTTATACTTATCTCCACTATTCCATTCATCTCTTTTAGGGTATACCATATATTGAAAATGTCTTTATACTTTGAAATACCCGTAAATACTAATTTAAACATTGTGCCTTTTCTTTTATATTTTCCTAACCAACCAGATAATTTAGGCACAATTTCATAAGCCATATTTTGGTTTTGATATAAAATAGTTTGAGTAAGTTTCTCAATGTCAGGAGCAAAAACCTTATGCTTAAAGTGCTCTCGGAAAATGGTTTCGTTATAAGTAGTGTATATTAACTCTGGAGTAGAATCTAAATCCCAAGTACTCGGTTCTCCGGATTCAGGAAAATGGGTGTTTACTGAAAGATTAAAGATAAAGGGAATTCCTTTTTGAAAGGCATAGTCTGATATTTTTTCTCTTGTTAACACTTCTTCATAGACAGGGCTAAAGCCAAAAACCAAGAAAAACTGTTGCCAAAATGATAAAATTTGAGTCTTGAAATCTATATCTTCAGGCAAGGTGAAGAAAAGTAAAATTTTTTCTCCATTTGCAGAGTTAATAATGCCCAAATTAGATAGTTTACGGGCCAATCTTCTCCAATCTATCCTTGCCTCTATTTGTATACGGTAAATACCATCTCTAGCCTCTTCTTGCACAATACTATAATTTTGAATAAAGTCAGATGGTGATATTGTTTCTCTTATTTGTTCAGCATAAGGATAAACTGTTTTTACTGTATTCATTACAGCCTGGTCTAAAGCAGTATCAATGGCTTCTTGCCTACTATTTATCACATTATCCATTAAGGGAGCCGTGCCTGTGACAATAACACTTTCCTCTGCCTGAGTAGTGAGGGGAAGAAATATTAAAACCAAAAAAATAAAAATATTATTTTTCCAAAAATTGGGAAATTGCATTTTTTATCCTCTCTTTTTCTTCAGGCAAATACCATGCTATATTTTTTTCTTGGCGAAACCAAGTCAATTGTCTTTTGGCATACCGCCTGGTGTCTCTTTTTATTAAAGACTTGGCTTCCTCTAAACTATGTTTGCCTTCAAGATAAGCAATCACATGACGATAGCCTATAGCCTGCATGGGTTTTAAGCTAGTTTTATACCCCATTTTAAGTAATTTTTCTACTTCTTCTACCAATCCGTGCTTAAACATTTGTTCTACCCGATTTTCAATATGGCGATAAAGGACTTCTCTAGGGCGATAAAGACAGATTTTTAGATATTTATAATCCTCTCTCATAAAATGATGCTGTTTTTGATGCCAAGAGATGGGTTTACCGGTGAGCTCATAGACTTCAATAGCCCTAATTAAGCGGACAATATCCCTAGGTTTAATTCTCCTAGCGGCTTCAGGGTCGATTTGGACAAGCCGTTGATGTAAATATTCTCTACCTCTCTCTTTGGCCACCTGGTTTAAACGTTGTCTTAAGGCCATATCAACAGGAGGGGCTGGAAAAACTCCATGGATAAGTATCTTTAAATAGAGCATAGTGCCGCCAACCACTAATACTTGCTTACCCCGAGTGAGAATATCTTTAATTACCCAGTCTGCATCTGCCTTAAATTGAGATACATCATAATCTTCATCTGGATACTTAATGTCTATTAAATGGTGAGGGACGATGGCCCTTTCTTTAAGTGTAGGTTTAGCGGTCCCAATATCCATGTAACGATAAATTTGCATAGAGTCTGCATTGACAATTTCTGCATTGAATGCCTGAGCTAGGTTTAATGACAAGGCAGTTTTACCTACCCCTGTGGGACCAGTGAGGATAATAATCTTTTCCTTCATGAACGATGGAAAAAACGAGCAATTTCTTCTTTGCTAAATAGTTTATAAAAAGGCCGGCCATGGGGACAATGTAAAATATTTAGTTTCTTGAGCTCCTTTAGTAAAGATACCATTTCCATTTCCGTCAATACATCATGTGCTTTAATGGAAGCATGACAGGCCATGCTTTTTAATAAACTAGGCACTATATCTGATAAAGTTGATGTCTTGCTCAATAAATACAAGTCTTTTAGGACATTTTCTAAAATTTTCCTCACATCTCTTTGAACCAAAAAACTAGGGACAGAGCGAATAACAAAGCTAAATTCACCAAATGGTTCTAAAACAAACCCTAGTTTTTGCAGATGGGGGAGGATTTCTTCTAAAAGGCTGGCCTCCACTGGGGATACTTCCAATAATACTGAGGTTAATAGCTCCTGGGAATGAGATGGCCCATTCTCATAAAGAGATTTTATTTTTTCATAATTTAAGCGTTCATGGGCAGCGTGTTGGTCAATGAGCATCAAACCTTCTGGGACTTCACACAAGATATAAGTCCCCCATAGTTGTCCTAAAACACGAAAGGGAACTTCCTCTACTTCAGCCATAGGCATTTTTTGAGGATAAACTGAGCTAAAGTCTTTTACCTGAGAAGAAATTTTACCTGTATCTTTATTAATTGAAGGATAAAGAGGAATATCACCTTCCAAAGTTTCTTCTTGAAATAGGCTTTCTCCCAATGCCTGTTTAATAGCTATTCCCAAGACCTCCTGAACTATATAAGGCTCTTTAAATCGGACTTCCTGTTTGGTGGGATGTACATTCACATCTATTTCCTCTGGAGGTAGCTGAATAAACACTACCAAAAGAGGATACCTTCCTTTAGGCCAAATATCTTCTAAAGTTTTATAAACAACTTGGTTGAGAAAAGGACTCCTTATCCAGCGATTATTAACATAAAAATACATATCTCTAGTAGTAGGCCGACTAAACTCTAAAGGGGCAATAAAACATTTTATTTTTATATCATTTTTTTCTTCCTCCCTTTGTTTTAGCTTTTGGGCTAATTTTAGACCAAATATTTGACTAATACGTTCTACTAAATTATTAGCAGGAGGAAGGTTCAATAAAATGCGGTTTTCACTTTTCAATAAAAAATGCACTTGGCTATGAGCCAGACCAAGCCTCACTATGGTTTCATAAATATGTCCTAATTCCGTAGCATCTTTTTTTAAAAACTTCAGCCTCACTGGGGTATTAAAAAACAGGTCTTTTACTTCCACCATAGTGCCTATAGGCATGCCTATTTCCCTCTCTTCCTTTATTTCTCCACCTATGACCAGGATTTCCTTCCCCCAAGGATAATTAGGCACCCGGCTAGCCAAATGTAACTTAGAAATACCAGCAATACTGGCCAAGGCTTCACCTCGGAATCCCAGAGTGTGAATATGAAATAGGTCTTCTGGCTCACTAATCTTACTGGTAGTGTAGCGTTGGATAACCAAAGGCAAATCCTCTGGAAGGATTCCCATACCATTGTCTTCTACTTTAATCAAGGCCTTTCCTGCCTTTTTTAATTGTATTTTAATATGCTGGGCTTGGGCATCTAGGGCATTCTCCAATAACTCTTTTACTACTGCAGCAGGGCGTTCTATTACCTCCCCTGCTGCTATAAGGTTAATTAAGGATGGGGATAAACGTTTTAATCGTCCCATTATTTAAAAGTTGGTTCTCTTCCAGCTAAAAGTCGTTTGATATTATCTTTATGACGATAAAAAATTAAAAAAGCAATAACCACGGCCAATAAGATATACACTTTTTTATCAGAGAATAAACCCATTAACACAGGCATGGCTAAGGCAGCAGAAAGAGAGGCTAATGAGACATAACGCCAGCGCCAGGCTACAAAGGAAAAGACCATAATATCTACCAATACAGCCAAAGGACATAATCCCAAAAATACCCCAGTGGCCGTAGCTACTCCTTTCCCTCCTTTAAATTTTAAAAAAATAGAAAATATATGTCCTAAAAAGGCCGATAAACCAGCCAAGGCTACTATGGTTTGTTCTTGCCAGGTATCAGTGCCTATTAGGATAGAGAAAAATAAGACTGGTAATAATCCCTTGGTTATATCTCCTATTAGGGTAATTATCCCTGCTTTTTTCCCCACTATTCTAGCTACATTAGTAGCCCCAATATTTCCACTACCTTTCTGAGTGAGGTCGGGATGTCCATATTTTCTAGCTACCAATATTCCTACTGGAATAGCACCTAGAAGATAACTGAGAAATAAGCCCAAAAGGAGATACATATTTATCCTTCGCAGTATAAAATGCCTGACAAGTAAATTTGGCGTTATTTGCTATATTGCTCTATAAATTCTATAGCCTTTTTTACATCATAAGGACTGCCCATAATAACAGGCACGCGCTGATGTAAGGTCTCAGGAACAATATCTAAAATTCTCTCTCTTCCAGTTGAGGCTATTCCTCCTGCCTGTTCAATGATAAAACCCATAGGATTGGCTTCATAAAGCAACCTTAATTTTCCATTGGGATTCTTTTTATCTGCAGGATACATAAAAATTCCACCTTTTAAAAGAGTCCTATGAATATCTGCTACCATGCAGCCTATATAACGCATACTATATGGTCTTTTGGTCTCTTCATCCTTTTCTTTCAACCAATCAATGTATTTCTTAATCCCATTTTCTATCCAATGCTTATAGTTTCCTTCATTCACGGAGTAAATCTTGCCTTTTTCTGGAATCTTTATAGGTTCATGAGAAAGTAGATAGGTTCCCACTGCCGGGTCAAAGGTAAAACCATATACTCCATGCCCTGTAGTATAAACAAACATAGTGCTTGAACCATATATGATATAACCTGCCGCTATCTGCTTATTTCCAGGTTGAAGTAAGTCATCCATAGTAGCCATTTCTCCGCTAGATGTTCTCTTAAAGATAGAAAAAATGGTGCCAATACTAATATTTATATCAATATTAGAAGAACCATCCAATGGGTCAAAGGTAATAACATATTCACCGCCATTGCTGATTAATACTGCTTCTTTCATTTCTTCAGAAGCCATCGCACAAAACCGTCCTGAGGTTTTTATGGCCTCCATAAAGACATGATTAGAAAATTCATCTAACCTTCGCACCCTTTCCCCAAAGACATTGAGTTTACCAGTAAACCCCAATATATCCACCAGCCCTGCTTTTCGGACATGTCCCCTCACCACCTGTGAGGCAGTAGCTAATTGTTCCATAATAATGCTAAATTCACCTCTTGCTCCTGGATGTTTCCTTTGCTCTTCTAAAATAAACCTGGATAAAGGCATACCCAGTCTCTCACTCATTTTAACCTCCTACTTAATCTAAAACACCCTTTGGTTTGGGTGGATTAACTTTTATTGGCTTAATATATTTTTTTACATATTCTTTAGTATGAAATACATTCAATTTTTCAAATATAAGATGGAATTTTTTTTGTAATGCAGAAAGCATTTTTTCTTTTATCTCTACTGGTAATTCCCAAAAAGTCTTTTTAAATGGGCCAAATGCCTTTTTTCTAGTCTTATAAAGAAACTGCTGTTCAGTCATACCTTCTTTCCATTCTTTTTTAAAATGAATCTTAAGATAGTCATAAATCTCATTTTTTATATCTTCTGGTAAATAATCATAAATAATATTTTGAAATCCAGTAGCTAAATGAATTTCTGAGGTATTTACTTCAGGGAATTTATCAAAGAGTTCGTCAGGAAGAGTAGAGGCACCATGTTGCACAGCACCAGATAAACCATATTTTTTTCTAGCCACTTCAGAAATGCTTCTTAATACCTCAAAGTCCAGTTTTACCTTAGCAATAGTTCCATCTGGCAGAGGGATACCACCATGAGCAGTGCCTGTCTGCACACTAATCTTACTTATCCCCGGCATTTCACCTTTTTTTCTAAGGACATTCAAATAACCTTCCATAAAGGCCTCAAACTCTTCTACCGTGGAATTTTTGCCTCCAATGTGGCCAATCTCTGCACCCACAGAAACAGTGATACCTTCAGGCTCCAAACTTCTAATAAATGCTGTCACTTCAGCAGTGCATTCATAATTTTCTTTTTGCTGCTCCATCAGGGTGGGTTTACTATAATCTACCAAAGTAGATGGGTCTATATCTATATTGTAAAAACCTGCTTCTATGGCCTCTTGGGTAAGTGCTTTAATTGTTTGCAATTCAGCTTCTTTATCTTGAGCATATTTCTTCTGATTAAACTGAAAATGATCTCCTTGAATAAAAACCGGACCAGAAAAACCTTCCTTGATAGCTGCTCCTAAAAGGCAAGCAGTATACTCTGATGGTCTTTGCTCAGTATAGCCTATCTCTGACTTGGCAATTTCAAATATAAATGTTCCTATTTCTTGAGATAACACTAGTTTAAACACCTCCCTAGCTACATCATAAGTCATTCCTCGCAAATTTACCGCCGGTACAGTAAAACCCCCAATTTCTTCCCTACCTACTGCCATATAAAGTTCATGGATAGAAGCAGGTATGATTTCTAAGGCCTGGGCTAATGCCCTGATACTCCAGCGAGTTGCGTTTTTTAAGGCCACATCTTGAGTAAAGACAGATGTATACACTAAATCATCAATAATCTTATCTTTTAGTTTATCCTCATGTTTTACTACCAATACCTCTCCTTCCAACCGGGCTACACTTTTTAATGCCTCATTTAATTCCTGGATATTTTTATACAAAGTCACACCCCCATTATTTTTTCTTTTTAAGATATTATAGATTAGGGGAGAAAGTCAAGGGATGAATTAAGGATTTTTGGCGTTCAATAAAAGGAATAAGAAAATACCTCAAGGTTAACTTTCGCCAACCTATTTATAGCTTAGCAGATTGCTCCGTTAAGCCATCAAGACCAAGCCCTTCAGGGTGGCTTTCGCCAGTCTTGATGGCACTTCGCAATCTGCTTTTTAAAAACTAGAGTTGGTTGAAAGGAAAAAAAGTTTTTTTCTTTCTCGCCAACCTTAATTTTCAGGAGCACGCTGCAAAGCGCTGTCAAAGCCGTAAGCCCAAAGGGTGCGGAGTGAAACGGAGCAGCTTTGACAGCAAGCGAAGCAGCGTGCTAAACTAGAAAACAGGTTGGGTAAAGGGAATATGCATCTGACTTTTTCAACAGCCTGCAAAGACACAACCCATCTATCCGAAAACCTTTGGCCATTTACTTAAGTGAGGGCTGTGGTAAATTCAGAAAGGAAGTGGTAAACTTAAAGCGCCCTGGTAAAGGTCAGGAGGCGACATTGGGCTTCATGGAAGGATGGAAAGAGAGTTTTGAGAAATTCAATCTTCCTTCTTCGTGGGGAAGTCCAAAAGCAGATCTGTGGCGCATAGAAAAAGAAATTGATGAAAAAATGGCAAATGTTATAGCGCCGAGGGAGTTTCCTGACCTTGGCTTTTGGTACTACAATAGGCATGATATAGACCACATCAAGCGAGTCATTGGCTATCTCTATGAGATTCTAAAAACGAGAAAAATTAAATTAAGGCCTCATGAGCAATATCTCCTTTATCTGGCCGCCTATGGTCACGATCTTGGCATGACTATTTGGAACGATTTACTGAAAGAGGCTTACGAGAGGGCGTTGGGCAGGAAGATAGATACATCTCTTATGCGAAAGACCCACGGTGTAGCTAGTGGTAATATAATAGAGGACATTTTAAAACCTTTGGGATGCCCCCAAATTTTGGACACTGTTAGTGTTAGGGGGTCGTTATAACGACCCCCTAACTTGGACATCACCAATGTTAGGGTTAAAGAATCTTTTATTCTCTGCCTTTTTCCCATATTTCCTTTGGTGTTTTGTATCCAAGTGCACTGTGTAATCTGCAAGTGTTGTAATCCTCTATCCAGTTGTTTATCTTTTCCCTTGCCTCAAAAATATCACTAAATATCTCTCTATTCAAGCATTCAAGGCGCAAAAGCTTGTGAAAGCTTTCCATATGACCATTATTAAATGGCTGTCCAGGTGGTATCACTTCCTCTTCTATATTCCATCTATGTATAAGTGCCTTGAAATGTTTTGATTTAAATTCAGGCCCATCGTCACGTCTTATCATTTTGGGAGGCCCGTATAGTCTAAAAAGTTCTTCAAGATGCTCAGATACAACTTTACCACTAATACTAAAGCCAACCACAGGCTCAAATGCCCTCCTGGAATAAACATCTATTACATTGAACACTCTAAAAGCCCTTCCATTTTCGAGACTGTCATGGATAAAATCCATTGCCAAAATTTCTCCGGCATAGGTAGCAGGAGCAGGATTGAATTCTTTTTGCCTTGTCTTATGCCGCCTCTTGCTCTTAAAGAAACCATATCTATTAAATCCCTCTTCTTTCCAAATCCGATAAACCTTTTTGTGATTTACATTAAAACCCTCTTTCTTAAGAAGCACAGTAATTTTTTTGTAACCATAAGTTTTATAAATCATGGCTAATTGCCTTATCCTTTCCCGTAAAATCTTATCTTTAGAAAATTTAGTTGTTTTATAATAAAAGGTTGAACGAGAAATCTCTAATCTCTTAAGTATCACACTTAAAGAAATACCTTTAGGAGAAATCTGTTTACTTATGCTATGTATTCTTTTAGCTAACATGTGTTTTTCCTCTAGGTTAGAAGTTTTTTTTAATAAGTTCTGTTAGTGTTTGTATTTCTAATTCTTTTTCAGCTAAAAGTCTTTTAAGTCTTGCATTTTCTTCCTCAAGAGCTTTGAGTCGTTTGGCTTCAGAAGCAGAAAAACCCTTGTATTTTTGTCTCCAGCGATAGATAGTTTGTTCTACTATTCCATATTTTCTAGCGACAAACGCCACAGAGTTACCTGGAGTTTCAGCTTCAGCCAAGATACGAATGATTTGGTCAATACTAAATCTATTTTTCTTCATAGCCGCTCCCCTTAATCCTAACATTTTACATGTCCAAAAAATGGGGAGCAATCCACCTTATATTAAAAATCCTGAGGCTCTTGGAGTGATAAGAGAGATTGTAAGTTATCACTGTGGGGAGATAGAAAACATAGAAGATCTCACCAAGGAGAGGATAATTGATGGTAAAAAAATTCGAATTGGTTTGCTCATTGCCCTTTTAAGGATTGCTGATACTATGGATGCTGGTGAGCAGAGGTTACCCGATGAGGAGATTATAGCAACTTCTCTTGCCCTTTCCTCTACCTGTGAGCCATTTCAAGGTCAGTTTGAACACTATATGAGAAGAAAGATTATAGAATCATGTCACTATGAGAAGGAAGGGATTGTCCTCAGAGTCAGAAGGAGATTTTGTAACTTTGAGGTTAAAAGTCCAGCAGGTAAAAAGGGAAAGTCTATCTGTGTTACAGGTAAGGATGCCTTCTTGGGTGTGTTGGAGGAGTTTGGTAAAGAACTTGGTTCACCTGAAAATTTAGATGAGCTGGAAGAAAAATTTCCTGATTTAGCATGGGATAAGCTTGAAGATGTGTGGAAAAAGCAAACGTCCAATAGATTGCTAGAAAAATACAAGCTTAAAATCCCATGGATAGTTGACTTTTTTGGACATCCTTATGGGGCAATTCCAGTTAATTGGGAATCAAAAGCTGAAAAGAAACGGAAAGGATATGATAAAGACCCACATTCTATTGAAACTCTTCTTGCTAAGCGAGGTATAATAAAACCTCCTATTAAATCCCTTATGCTAATAAAAGAAGCTTTAGCGGCACAGGATATTAAGCCAGACCCCTTTAGACCAGGCCGTCTTTTCTGGCCAGACATAGAGGGACTTTTAAAAAGAGATGAAATAGACAAGATTCTCAGATGTTTTACTAAGAATAATGTTGTGCTTTTGGAGGGTTATCCAGCAAGTGGAAAGTCATCCATAGCCTGCCGACTTGGTTATGAATTAGTGAAAGAAGGTAAATGGGTCTATTATGGAAATTTAACCACCAGGGTAGGGCTAAATTGCCAGCCTAAGGAACTGCCAGGTAAGCTTCGTGAGGAAGTAGAAGAGGTTAAAGCGGAGGTTTTCATTATCATTGAAGATATTCATCACATGCTTAAAGAATTCGATAGATTAAATCCTATCGCTAATCAGAAGAATATAAAACTTCTTCTCACCTCAAGACCTCTAAAACAGTATGATATAGAGGAATACTTCGGCCATCATGAAGGAAGGAGTCTTTACTTTCAGTGGATTGTCCCTGAAAACAAAATTGAGTTGAAGACAGACAAAGATGTGGTGGAAAAGATTTTGAGGGAAGCAGGAAGTTCTTTTAGCAATTTAGACCCTATATTAGAGACAATTGGAAAAGATCAGCCCAATCTCCTCCTTCTCTCTTTTCTGATTCAGGCCTCTAAGGAAGAAAGAAAGCAGACTGATGAAATCAAAGAAGAAGAAATCAGGAAATCGGTGATAGACCATCTGAATGGATTAAAAAAAAGCGCCTGTAAGACTTCTCAGGAGCGAAAGGCATTTAGAGACCTAATTGGCACGCTGTCTGTCCTCTCCGAATTTGAGGTGCCGATGGAAAGGAGATTTATAGATGGGGGAGCTGTTGGTAATCTCTTAGAGAGACTTGAAAAGAAAAAGGAGATCCTTTCTCTTAAGGGAAGAATTTTTGACCAGGAATATTACCTTCTTCCCCACTCTCGACTTGCTTCTCTTTATAGAGATGTTTGCCTTGATGAAGAGAAGAGGAGAGAGGTTCTTAAAGATTATATCATTCAAGGAGATTTTTTTGGCACATTGATAAGCCGGCTGGCATTTGAGGCAGGAAGTTTGCTTAAAGGCCTCATCAAAGACTCAAGAAGAGAGTTCATTAAAAGAGACCTTTCTCAGGCCAGCATTAAAGAGATAGGATATTTCCTTGGGGTTATCGCCTGGGCTGATAAAGAGCTAGCAAAAGAGATAGCAAGGGTACACAGTGATATCCTAAGGCAAAAGGATCTCTCTCAGGCCAGCATTAAAGAGATAGTATATTTCCTTGAGGGAATCGCCTGGGCTGATGAAGAGCTAGCAAAAGAGATAGCAAGTGTACACAGTGATACCCTAAGGCAAAGGATCTCTCAGGCCAGCATTAAAGAGATAGGATATTTCCTTTGGGGTATCGCCCGGGCTGATAAAGAGCTAGCAAAAGAGATAGCAAGTGTACACAGTGATACCCTAAGGCAAAAGGATCTCTCTCAGGCCAGCATTAAAGAGATAGGATATTTCCTTATGGGTATCGCCCGGGCTGATGAAGAGCTAGCAAAAGAGATAGCAAGTGTACACAGTGATATCCTAAGGCAAAAGGATCTCTCTCAGGCCGGTATTGAAGAGATAGGATATTTCCTTTGGGGAATCGCCTGGGCTGATGAAGAGCTAGCAAAAGAGATAGCAAGTGTACACAGTGATATCCTAAAGCAAAAGGATCTCTCTCAGGCCAGTATTAAAGAGATAATAGATTTCCTTGAGGGTATCGCCCGGGCTGATAAAGAGCTAGCAAAAGAGATAGCAAGTGTACACAGTGATATCCTAAGGCAAAAGGATCTCTCTCAGGCCAGTATTAAAGAGATAGGAAAGTTCCTTGAGGGTATCGCCCGGGCTGATAAAGAGCTAGCAAAAGAGATAGCAAGTGTACACAGTGATACCCTAAGGCAAAAGGATCTCTCTCAGGCCAGCATTAAAGAGATAGGAAAGTTCCTTGAGGTTATCGCCTGGGCTGATAAAGAGCTAGCAAAAGAAATAGCAAGCATGCACAGTGATATCCTAAGGCAAAGGATCTCTCAGGCCAGCATTAAAGAGATAGGATATTTCCTTATGGTTATCGCCTGGGCTGATGAAGAGCTAGCAAAAGAAATAGCAAGTGAGCACAGTGATACCCTAAGGCAAAAGGATCTTTCTCAGGCCGGTATTGAAGAGATAGGATATTTCCTTTGGGGTATCGCCCGGGCTGATAAAGAGCTAGCAAAAGAGATAGCAAGGGTGCACGAAAAAATATTGAAAAAGAAACTGTCTGAGGAGAAAAATTATAACGCTAGGGGGTTCTTTATATGGGTGATCAATGCGTACATCGATCCCGTCATGGTCAAGAGGCTAGAAAAACAATATCGGGGCGAGAGGATGTATTCTTTTAAGAAGGTTTTAATATCAATTAAAAACACCCTTTTCCATCCACCTTTTTAGAAACATTATTGGAAGTAGACCGTACCAGAACCATAATAAATCGCAGCCCGGAGATTACTGATAAAAAACATTGCAATCACTGCTAAATTAGCATAAATAAAAATTAGGGGTCCACCTCAGTAGGCTTGTATGTAATTTCTATCAAGCACAGCATGTACTCTGTTTTTAAGAGAAGTCCTTACTTTTACAAAGGCTATTCTAAACCTTAGAAGATTTCTCTAGTTTCAAAACCAGGCATATAAGCCTTTGGGATAAGACCTGAACGAAGTAGATGAGCAAGTATTGCTTCATCTACAAAAGGAGAAATTTCATCATAAAAATAAACCCAATTAAAAGTAGCTTCCATAACTGCTTTGGGAACGTTTTAACGTTTAAACGTTTTTATCCATAATAGTTGAAACAAAATACTTTTTATGAAGATCAATTCCCATATAATACATACTTGCCCCTCCTTCTTTGCTAAAAATCCCTGCCTGCCCCTGCCCGACGGCAGGCGGGGACAGGCAGGCCATACTACCAGAGGTGCACAACTTTTTCATGTTACCATACTGTGCGTAAAGTCGGTTACTATATTTGTAGGTTTTCTTTTAAAGTTATTACTGTTTTGAAGAGCTTACCTTATCTTTCTTCTCGGAAAGCTTTTAAAAATTGTGGGGAAAGTCCTGATAGGCAAATAAAAAATTCTAATTGTTAAGCAGTAAAAAACTTGTTTAAAAGGTGCAATTTTGAATAAGAGAAAAATAACCTTAAAGTATCCCTAATCTAAATATTAGCCCGCCTTTTTCCTTTGCATTATCACAGGAGGAACAATTAAAAGGGCGGTAGCAATTTCTCCAATGAGAACCGCTATCCAAGATTCAGTAAAGTGCCAAATCACCCCACCTGTAACTATAAACACAATACCAAAAACAATCAAAATTCCTATAATCCGCTGTATTGGCATATTAATTCCTCACAAAAATTCCTTAACTTACGCCTCTATTTCTTCATTAACTGAGACAGCTATTTTATAAAGAATGGTTACCACTAAAAAGCCTGTGGCCCATACCCCTAAAGTAATTAGTGCCTCAGGTACTGTAGGCCAATACTCAGTTATTTCTTCCAAAGGATTAGGCACAAAACCACCAGTAACCAAACCAAGACCTTTGTCTATCCAGGTAGTAATTATCAATAATACACAACAAAAGGCCAATGAACCTTCATTTCTGCGTATACTAGGAATGACCAAAAGGATGCAAACTATAAACATTCCTATCATAGAGACCCACATCCAGGGCACCAACTTCCCATGTCCTTCTAATCCAACAAATAGATATTTAAAGTGATTCATATGCCCTGGTATCTGACTGTAGAAAACAGTAAAAACCTCAAACAAGAAGAAACAAAAATTGATGATAATGCAATAAGTAATGATCTTAGCTAAAGTCTGAATTGCCTCTCTCCCTGGGTCAAATTTACTATATTTTCTTATAATAAGAGCCAGTAACACTATAAATGAAGGACCAGCCGCAAAGGCGGAGGCAAGAAAACGAGGAGCCATGATAGCAGTAAGCCAAAAATGCCTTCCAGGCAGACCCGAATAAAGAAATGCAGTTACAATATGAATACAAGGTGCCCATACTACAGAGAAAACAGCCAAAACTTTTACCCATTTGGCAGGTTCCATGTGAAAACGCTCTGCCTCTAAGGCCGCCCAACCTACTACCACATTCAAAAAAAGATATACATTCAAAACAATCATATCCCAGAATAAAATAGAATTAGGAGTAGGATGTAATAATACATTAAAAAGACGCATGGGTTTTCCAAGGTCCACAATAATAAATAAAAGGCACATAATGATAGCAGCTATGGCCATAAACTCTCCTAAAACAACAATCCTAGCAAATTTCTTGTAATTATGAAGGTAGCAAGGTAAAGCTATCATTACACCTCCAGCCGCCACGCCAACCAGATAGGTGAATTGGGCAATGTAAAAACCCCAAGAGACATCCCTACTCATGCCCGTAATCTTTAACCCTACCTTTAACTGCCAGAGATAACAAATAGCACCTACTCCTACAATAGCAGCCAAAATGGCTACTACTGTCCAGTACTTCCGCCCTCCAACTAATGCCTTTTCAAACATAGCGCTACCTCATTATATTAAATAATAAACTGCTGGCCTGGTTCCTAGACCAGGTTTACGCTGAATAGAATAGCGTGAACGTAATATCTTTCTTACCTCCGATTCCGGATCTCCCAAATCACCAAAAATCATTGCCCCCTCAGATACTTCCACACAAGCTGGCATAAGACCCTTCTCAATCCTTTCAGAACAAAATTCACATTTTTCTACTACTCCCTTGGTCCTGGTTGGATATTCCGGGTTCTCCTTGACAATAAAGGGACGGGGGTCTTGCCAATTAAAGCTCCTTGAGCCATAAGGACAGGCAGCCATACAGAACCTACAGCCAATACAACGATGCATATCCATCATCACAATGCCATCTTCTCTTTGAAATGTAGCCTTTGTAGGGCAAACTTGCACACAAGGAGGATTCTCACAGTTATTACAAAACACAGGCACAGGTATATGTTCTAATACCTCATCCATGTGTTCATGTGCCTGTTCTGGAAAGGCATGTTCAAAATGTGTTTCCCAAATCCACTTAATCTCACGTTTTTTATCAGGAATATGAGGCACATTATGAATACTATGACAGGCCTTTATGCACTTTTCAACAATTTCTTTATTCATCTTTTTTAAATCTACTACCATAGCCCATCTTTTTGCATGTAAAGCTTTAGGATTAGGTGAGATTTGTGAGGCATTTAACTGGTTCTTAAAAAGTGCATTTAGAGCCATAGTAGGGGCACCTAACCCCATTACCGAAACACCTGCTATTTTTAAAAATTCTCTTCTGTTAAGGCCCATCACTTCTCCTCCTCTTCCTTAGGCTCAATATGACACTCCCAACAATATGGTGTTACATCTACATAGTTATGGCATTCATCGCAAAATTTTTTCTTATTAGAGTGGCAATCCATACAGGTATTTTGCAAACTCATTTCATATTTTTTGTCATGAAGACCTACATAAATCCTATTACCATCACGGACCACCCAATCTCTCCACTTATCCAGTAATGCCATATGCTCTGCTTGCATGTATTCTTTAGACTCCACACAAAACTTTGCCTTTTCTGCCTTGGGAGTGAGCTTTGGCTCTGGTATTTTTGCCGCCTTCCCTAAATTGAACCAAAAGGGTAAAGTAAATAAAGCAATGCCAATAATGAGGCCGGTTAAAATTTTACCTCCATCATACATTCTTTACTCCTCCATTTCCTCTTCTTCTACTTCTACTCCTTTAACAGGCTTCTTAAGGGGTAGTCCTCTTAAATCCGTTGTCCGGCTCTTCTCGCCAGGAAATACCAGGGCATTGGCTATCAATTCATGAATACCACCCACATCTACTGCAGGACACCAATATTCCATCATAGAAACCAAAGTAGCTCTATCAATAGCACAGATACACAGGAGGCGATTCACTCCATGTTTTTCATGCACATACTTTACCGCACTCCCCCGGCATATACCGCCTCTCATGCGCATCTCTAAAAATTCATCCGAACCTACACCACTTCCACCTGAACAACAAAAAGTCTTTTCTCTAATAGTATTCTCAGGCATCTCATAAAAATTATTACAACATGCCCTAATGCAATATCTTGGTTCTTCAAAGAGTCCCATGGCCCTAGAAGGGTTACATGAATCATGATAGGTAACTATTAGATGGTCATTTCTGCTGGGGTCTAAATCTAATTTACCATGTCTGATTAAATCAGCCGTAAACTCACAAATATGCACCATCTTTGTAGACCTTGCATTCTCAAATACCGTGCCAGTAATAGGATTAACCGGCACTTCCAAAAAATCCGCAGGACCATTCATGGTATCCATGTATTGATGCTTATCCCTCCACATATGGCCACACTCTCCCCCAATAATCCACTTCACCCCTAATCTTTTAGCCTCAGCATATATCTTAGCACTCAGTCTCTTTTGTGCCTCATTAGAAGTAAACATCCCAAAATTTCCACCTTCTCCCGCATAAGCACTCCAGGTATAGGTAAGACCATATTTTCTTTTTAGCCATTCAAATAACATCATATAACCGGCACAGGTATAAGTGCCTTCTGTGCCGAAATAATCACCAGAAGGGGCAACAAATAAGATATCTGCTCCTTTTTGATTAATAGGGGTTTCTATCTTGATTCCAGTAACAGCCTCTATATCGTCCTCTAAAAATTCAAATGTCTCTTTAAAGGCATGCGGTTGAATACCAAGGTGATTCCCTGTGCGTTGACAATTAGCTACTGGTTCTATGGTCCAGGCTACATGTAAACCCAGAGAAACAAGGAGCTCACGCATAAACATGGTGATCTCACAAGTATCAATACCATAAGGACAAAAAACCGAACAACGACGACATTCTGTGCACTGAAAGGCATAATAAAAGATTTCCCTCAATACATCCTCATCAAGGTCTCTAGCACCTGCAAGTTTCCCTAAAACCTTTCCTGAAGTGGTAAAATATCTCCGATATAACGACCTAAAAAGTTCGGCCCTGAGTACAGGCATATTTTTAGGGTCTCCACCTCCAATAAAAAAGTGACACTTATCCGCACAGGCACCACACCTCACACAAATATCCAGAAAAAGCCTAAAAGAACGCCACCTTTTAAGCCTATTCTCCATTCCTTCTATAAATGTCTCTTTCCAGTTTTCTGGAAGTTGCCAATCTTCTGAACCTACTTCCCACTCTCTGGGATTTGGGAAACCCATATATTTTGTATGCTTTTCACGCGCAGCAAAGCAATAAGTTCCTTTTTTGAACACGGGTTTGGTTTCCATCCATGGCTTTTCAGGTGGAACATAGTCTATAGACCTCAATAATTCATCTTTTTCTGGACAAAACTCTCCAGTTTCTACTGCCATTTTATTCCTCCTTATCTAGTGGTATGCCTGCGGCTTTTATTTTATCTTTGAATTCCTCTTCCCATTCTTCATAGGTGTGAATTACAACTGGAGGATTCCAAGGATTAATATGCCTAACAGCCCGATTATTATTGGCTAAATTCCGCGTAGGACTGAGAAACACTCCTGCCATGTGGGTCAGTTTGCTAAATGGGAAATAGGCAAAAAGAACACTTACCAAAAAGATATGGACATAAAAAATAGCACTAATACCCTCAGGTAGCCTAGGATGAAATGTGGCTAATCCCATAGTCAATTCCTTTACAGCCACTATATTGGTCTTAAAGATATAGCGCATGAGAATGCCACTCAGGGCAATGCTTATTATAAGAAAAAGAGGAAAATAGTCAGCAGGAAGAGAAATATAACGCAATTTGGGGTCAACCACCCGTCTTGCCAAAAGAAAGAGCAAAGCCGCCACAAGAACTATACCACTCAAATAGAGCGCAGGTATGGTAATCTGAAAAAGCCCATCTATTTTTTCAATAAGGCGCACAAAAAAGGGAGTAGGTTCTGTAAAAAACCTCAGATGTCTGATTAAAACTACCAAAAAAGAATAGTGAAAAGCTATTGCCCCTAACCATAGCCATTTGGCAGATACAAAGGAAAGCCTCTCTCCATGTCTTACGGTCTTTGTATTTCTAAACAAACTACGGAAAAAAAGCACCTCAAGCACCATCCTGCCTATTACATCAAAGGTAGTAAAAGGGCTTTCCAAACGACTATATTTAATCCAAGGTAAACTCTTCTCTTGCCCACAAGTAGTGGGAATGCGGAATGGTACCGGACACTTTGCCCATTTCACCACTTGATAAATCATGCCTGCTAAAAATATAATAAAGGCTAAATAAGGTATGACTATTCCAAAAAGAACTTGTAAGTGTGAGGCTACCCCTATAATAGGAATTAATATAAGGGCTATCACTATAAAAAGTGCCGAGTAAAAAGAAAAATTAAAACTCATTTACTCCTCTCCTCATTTCAATATTTTTAGAATCGGAATTGTCTTCTTTAAAATCAGGGATTTCATATATCAAATCTGCCCTTTTTAATAAACTGTATGTCTTCCTTTTTATTTCATTTACCCTAATTTCATAAAGTTTCTCTTTACATTGCATATATATATTAAAACAAAGAAGAGCTAAATGATCTATTTTGGATTCAAGTTCTAACCACTCATCTGCAAGTCCATCCTTTAGAATTGTTTCTTCCAATTCTTCTCTAATTGCTTTCTTTAATAAAAAGATAAAGGATACTGCCTGGGCAGGAGAAAAATCCTGAACTGCTCTAATTCTAGCAATTTTATCAATAAAAATGGTTACTTCGCTGTCTTCTACTTTCTCAATAAGTGCCCGATAAATACCACCTATCCCCTTACGAAACTCATATCCCACTGGATTGAGGAACCTATCTTTTTCTTTTTTAAAAAAGATTTGTCCGCGTTTTTGATAACCTTCTAATATTAAATCAAGCCACTTATCTAAAATAACAGACCTTTTTTCTATCAATAGATTTTGCAAATTCATAACATTTATATCAATACCATTTTTTTCAATAACTCACTTAATGAAATGCCTTATATACTAAGTAACCTTTTTTGTCAAGATAATTTTTCTAAAAACTAAAATTTAATGATTTTCTAAATATCATGCCTTTAATCCTTCTGGAATTTCCATGCATTCAATCAGTAATTCACTAATGAATTTAGTATGCATATCCAATTTATAATAGTTAATAATATCTTCCATCCCACTATGGCAGTTGTGACATGGGGTGACAAGAATTTTTGCTCCAGTTCTCTGCAACTGTTCTGCCTTTACTTTATTGCTATCCACCCGCTTTGTCTTCCAAGGTGGCCCACAATTGATAACTCCGCCTCCTGCGCAACAACAGTAATTGTATTCTCTATTGGGCCACATTTCCCTGAAGTCTTCACATATCTCCTGCATAATATAGCGGGCCATTTCATGTAGACCTCTACCCCTTATAACATTACATGGGTCATGTAGGGTCACAGGTTCTTTTATCTTTTTGGCAATCTTAATCCTACCCTCACACAACAATTCATAATAAAATTGTATGGCATGAATAACAGGAATGGGATGCATCTTCCAACCCAGAGTTCTATTGCCTACATCATAAACAGACCTGAATGCGTGGCCACATTCACCCATCACAATTTTCTTCACTTTAAGGCGCATAGCTGCTTCAAAATGGGCCTTTTTTATTCTGCCCATGACCTCCCAATCTCCAGAATACATAGCCATATCACTATTGTCCCAGCCATCAAAAGAGGGCATTGTCCAGTCAATTCCAGCTACTGTCATAATTACAGCGGCATTGGCCAGTAATTGAGCCAAAATTTTGGGTTCTGGCCCAATCACAGAATACATTACATCCGCTCCTTCTTTATCAAGGGGAATGCGCACAGTAGAAACCATATCTTGGGCATCTTCTTCTTGCCACTGTAAGGTATCAATCCATTCATCTTGCTTTACCCACATCTGATTCATAGTCACTGAATGACTATTTACCGTGTCCTGTAAATATTGAGGCACTACTCCACAAAAATGGCATATCCTTCTGATGAGACTCAACATCCATGCTATATCTATTCCAAAGGGACAATACATGGCACAGCGTTTACACATGTTACACTCAGTATAGGCAATTTCAGCCATTTTTTTAATGAATTCAGGTGTAAGCTTCCCTTTTCTCTTTAAGATTTCCCAAAGAGTCTCTTTAATCTTCGCTACCGGGGCAAAACTAGGGTCACAGTCATTAGAAAGATAGTGATGACAAGCAGCAGAACACAATCCACAATGGATGCAAGTATCCACATAAGTCTTAATCCTGGCTAGACCTTCTCCCCTTAATACCCGATTAACTGCCTTTTCTATTTTTTCAGGAGTTAATCTCTTCATTCCTTCTTCTAAGCCAATATCAGTTATGTCCCATTTTTTGGCTCTTTCTATCATAACTTGGATCCTCCATTAATAAAAAATAAATATTAAAGACTTATAGACCTTTTTATCCTTTTTTAATTTTGTTGTCAAGTATTTTTTAAACCGAATTTTGTCATCAATTTCTAAACTCTAAACAACACCAAAATCCAAAAAGTCAAAAGTTTTAAGTGTTAAGAAGAGAAAATGATGAGGTTAGGCTAAAGGTGAATTAAGCTATTTACCGTCCCACCGACTAACCTTTATTAAGTTTTGAACTATTTCTTTCTGGCGCCTCTTCTCCACAAGAGAGGCTTGCCTTGGAAGCAATATCCAATATGGTTGTGCTCTCTAGAAAGTCTATAATCTGGTTTCTAATAGCGCCCCACTGAGGATATAAGGGACAACTTCTTTGCTGGTTGCAAGGACGAAGGCCAAATAAACAACCATGTAAAGCCTGTTTACCCTCAATAGCCTTCACTACTTCTGCTACAGAGACCTCAGCAGGAGAACGGGCGAAGTGAATACCTCCTTTTTTCCCTTTTATGGAGTCAAGAATACCTGCCCTTACCAGTGTTCGAATAATCTTGGCCAGAAAATGGCAAGAAATGCCAGTGGCGTCAGCTAATTCCCTCACGTGCATTGTCCGTCCTGTCCCTCGGATTGCCAGTGCTACAAGAGCCATTACAGCATATGTGCTTGTGGTGGAATAAATCATGGCCTCACAGCTATATAATAATTTATCTATAAATTGTCAATAAACTCTTTATTGACTTCTCTCCCAAAATGATTATTTATTTAAATGGAGAATTTAAAAATTCTTAAAAGGAGGTGATGGAAATGTTTGAAATTTTACCCTGGGGTGCAAGAAGAGAATTAGAGACCCTGAGAAGGGAAATGGACAGGTTGTGGGAAGGATTTTTTGGTGAAAGAAGAGGTTTAGAACCCGAGGTATGGGCACCAGCTTTGGATCTCAGCGAGACCAAGGATAAGTTGATTGTAAAGGCTGAATTGCCTGGTGTTGACCCTAAAGATGTGGATGTATCCTTAACTGGAAATGTGTTAACTATTAAGGGAGAAAAGAAAGAAGAAAAAGAAGAGAAAGAAGAGAACTATCATACAATAGAACGTAGATATGGCAGTTTTATGCGGAGTATTAGGCTCCCTGTGGAAGTAGAAGAGGATAAAATTGAGGCTTCTTATAAAAAGGGTGTCCTAAAAATAGTATTACCCAAATCTGAAAAGGCTAAGCCAAAGGGCATTAAGATTAAAGTAGAATAAACAGGAGTTGGATAATCATTTGTTTTTTGCGCCCAAATAAATTTTGGGCGCAATTTTTTTCTCACACATAGATAGTTCTATATTCAATAGGTCTAATGTGAGGATATTTAAAAAGGGGTAAAAGTAATTGTTTATTTACTACTATCCAATAGTGGTCAGGATTCAATTCCCTTAATTTCCCATCGGCAGGAGGGAGAGAAACTTCTGGGTGAGAATAAGTTACCTCAAAGAGTCCTACACCATATTCTTTATTACGATAAAAAAGGTAGTGGTTTTCAAAGGTATTTTTTTTCATTTTATTTTCACTAGCTATTTTTTTAATTTCTTCATTAGATAACTTTAACAATACAAATTTACTCAAATTCCCATCTGTTGTAATTTTAGTGAGAGAGCGACAACTAGAGCTGCTGACATAAATAGTGGAAATGAAATCCAAGTGTTTTAAATACTGAGCAGCAGTGATGGCTGCAGTTCGCCTGCCTCCGGCTGTATAATGAAATCCATAGTATTCAAAAAATTTCTGCTGTAATAATAAAGCATACCTTTCCCCTTTTTCGTATAATTCCTTTGAAATATACCTTAAATATTTAGCCAAATCCTCTGCAGCAGCATCAATGGGCCAATCTATTTTTACTCTAAAGTGAGAAAGAAGATAGCGAAAGGACTTAGTTGAACTATCTCGTTGAATTAATAAGGCAAAATCTATAGGTAAAAGCTGCTCTAATAATTTGAAAAATCCTGTCTGGTCAAAATAAGATAGGTTTTTAGTAAAGTCTTTATAAAGTTTAAAATCCACAAGATATTGAAGGTTTTCTTTAACTAATTTGTTGGTTTCAAAAAACCGGATATAGCGTTTGCAATAACTTGGCAGAGTTCCTTCACAAAATATAATTAAAAAGGCATTATACAAAGGATATTCCTTTTCATAGATTCGAGCCCTAGGCTTTAATTCTCTTTTATCTATAAAAGGATATTCTTCTTTTGCATTTAAAAATTTCCAAAGAGAATCTAATAATGCCTTTTGAATTAAAACCCTATCTAGTTCTTCCTGTAGGAAGTGATAGATGATGCGTCCTGTTCTTTCTTGATAACTTATTTGTTCTCTAGATAATGCCATTTCATCACCATGCCCTTTTTATTTGATGTAAAACATATGTTTTTAAAACTTTGTTGGTTACTGAACCTATGGTATTTTTTAAATTGACCAAGGGTATTTCTACTCGTGCCATCTCTTTATGTCCTCCTGCCCGCCCTATTTCACCAAAGGCTTTTTCAGCTAATCTTCCTGCATGTTTACGATAGTCACTATTTCGGAAAACTATAATTAAGTTATTCTCACATAGACCAGAAACGATACTATGTGAATTTTCATATATTCTTAAGAGAAAATCAGCTAAAATAACGCAGACATCAGGTTTTTTTATCTTTCCTAAATAAACAAATATCCTGTGGTGAGCCAAATCTACCTCCATCACCTCAAATGCCTTTTTAAAGTAAGGAATAAGCTCCAAGCGAAACTCTGAAGTCTCTATCTTACGAACAATTGTTTGGTTGATATATTTGAATAAATACCTGAAGGATTGAATGTCCTTTTCTGTCCCTCTAAGGGTGAAATTGTGAGTGTCGGCTTTAATGCCATAAAAAAGGGCAGTGGCTAAACGAGAAGAAGGTTTAATTCTAGCTGCTCGTATATATTCAGTTAATAATGTAGCCGTCGCTCCATATTCTGGTTCTATATCCACAAATCTTCCAGTAATTTCTTTTTTTATAGGGTGGTGGTCGATGATAATATCAAAGGAAATTTTCTCTAGTGTTGGAAAGTGTTGGGGCTGAGAATCAACCAGAGCAAATTTGTTATACAGAGAAATATCCACTTTTGCTATAAGCTCAATAGGGATTTTTAACAAGTGAACCATGGTCAAATTGTCAATACGTTCAATCTCACGAATGGAAGCAATGGTTATGGTTTTTACTCTTCTCCATAAAATTCTTTTTAAGGCCCAAGCGCTAGAAATAGAATCAGGATCAGGGACTATCAAAATTAATATCTGATCTTCAGAAGTAATAGTTTCAAAAAGATATTTTACTTTTTCTTTAGCCGACTTAAAAATCATATTTACAAGATAAAGATTTTTTTAAAAAAATCAATCCTAAAACCTAACTTTCGCCATCCACAATTATAATCTAACCAAAACTTTGAAAAAAGGGCATATGTGAATTTTGAGTTTACATATTGCAGAAAATATTAAAAAAATGTTAAAAATGGTAAGTATGATTTAAAGGAGGTTTCATATGCCTATTGAAATAGAGAAGGAAATAGAGAAAATCCATAAGCAGATCAAGTACTTGATGGATACATTTTCTCAACAAATGATGTCTATACCTACTTTTTTTGAACAAAGATGGATACCTAATATGGATGTGGTTGAAACTGAGCATGAATTGATAGTAATAATAGATGCAGCAGGGTTAAATAAAAAGGAATTCAACATTACTTTGGAAGGAGATATTCTGAGCATCTTTGGTTTTCGTAAAGAACGTTTTCAGGCTACAAATAGAAAGTACCATCAGGTAGAAATTCATTATGGTCCTTTTGAAAGAAAATATCGTTTACCTGTCTCTGTTAGAACAGATGCCATATCAGCAACTTATAAAAACGGCTTTCTGGAGATTAAGCTTCCTAAAAAGAAAGTAACTATCTCAAAAATAATTGAGACTAAGGAGTAACCATGCCAGAAGAAAAGGCCCTTTTCCCAACAGGAGAGGTAAAAATACCTCAAGAATTACCCATTCTTCCTTCTCAAGACTTGGTGTTATTTCCCAAAATGGTGTTACCACTTGTAGTAGCAGAACCCAAGCTAATCCAATTAATAGATGATGCCTTAAGTGGTGATAAGATTATTGGCCTGGTTGTTACCAAAAAAGGAGAAGAAGCCAAAACGCCACCTGAGAATTTATATCAAGTGGGCTGTGCAGCCCAGATATTAAAAATGGCCAAAGTTCCAGATGTGGGTGTGCGATTACTGGTGCAGGGTTTAGCCCGAATTGGCATCATGAATTATCTTCAAACAGAACCTTATCTTAAGGCCACGGTTGTTCCTCACTATGATGAGATAGAAAAAGATGTGGAGATTGATGCCCTGGTTACTAATATAAGAGGGCTTTTTCGAAAAGTAGTAGAGCTTTCACCTTATTTACCTTCAGAATTGGGCGTCATGGCTATGAATGTGGATGAGGCTGGTGTCTTGGCAGATATGGTAACTTCTACCTTAAATATTTCTAAAGAAGATAAACAAAAAATACTTGAAACCTTTGATATAAAAGAGCGGTTAAGGGAGGTAGTTAAGTTTCTTAATAGAGAAATAGAAGTTTTAGAGTTGGCAAATAAGATTCAAACCCAAGTAAAATCAGATTTGGATAAGGCACAGCGAGAATATTTTTTGCGCCAGCAATTAAAGGCTATTCAGAAAGAACTTGGGGAAAAAGACGAGCATGAGATAGAAATAGAAGAGCTAAAGGCCAGGATTAAAGAAAAGGGATTGCCAGAAGCCGCCGCTAAGGAAGCAGAAAAGGAGCTAAATCGGCTTGCACGTATGAATCCTGCCTCACCTGAATATGTAGTGGCCAGAACATACTTGGACTGGGTATTAGAGTTGCCTTGGAATGAAAGCACTCAGGATAATCTGGATATCAACTCAGCAAGGGGTATTTTGGATAAAGACCATTATGATTTAGATAAGGTAAAAAAACGTATCCTTGAGTATCTGGCCGTGAGGAAACTCAAACCAGATGCCAAAGGTTCTATTCTTTGTTTTGTTGGTCCTCCTGGGACAGGCAAGACTTCATTGGGTAGGTCCATTGCTACGGCCTTAGGTAGGAAGTTTGTGCGTATTTCCCTAGGAGGGATAAGAGATGAGGCAGAAATTCGAGGACATCGTCGGACATATGTGGGGGCATTGCCAGGAAAGATTATTCAAGGAATGAAAAAGGCAGGTTCAAATAATCCTGTGTTTATGCTTGACGAGATAGATAAGATTGGGGCAGACTTTCGGGGTGACCCAGCGGCTGCCCTTTTAGAAGTCCTTGACCCCGAACAAAACTATGCCTTTGTTGACCATTACTTAGGAGTTGAGTTTGACCTTTCTAAGGTAATGTTTATTACCACTGCCAATATTTTAGATACCATTCCTCCGCCTTTGCGTGATCGTATGGAGATTTTAGAATTACCTGGCTATACTGTGCAGGAAAAAGTCAAAATCGCAGAGAAATACCTCATTCCACGGCAGTTAGATGCCCATGGGTTAAATGAAAACTATATTAAATTTGAAAAGGAAGCTATTAAAAAAATTATTCTTGACTATACTAGGGAAGCAGGATTGCGGAATTTGGAAAGAGAGATTGCTAGTATTTGCCGACAGGTGGCAGTGAAGATAGCAGAAGGTAAAGAAGAATTGACTGTTATTACTGCTGAAAATCTAGCTGATTTTCTGGGACCACCACGTTTTTATCGTGAGGTGGCTGAAAGGGTAACAGAGCCTGGTGTAGCTACGGGACTGGCTTGGACACCCACTGGAGGTGAAATCATCTTCGTAGAAGCCACAAAGATGGCAGGGAAAAAATCACTGGTTTTAACAGGTCATTTAGGGGAAATAATGAAAGAATCTGCTGAAACTGCCTTAAGTTATATCCGTTCTAAGGCTCAGCAGTTTGGCATTTCTGAAGACTTTTATGAGCATAATGACATTCACATTCATATTCCTGCTGGAGCCATTCCCAAAGATGGGCCTTCAGCTGGTGTGGCTATTTGCACTGCCTTAGTCTCTCTATTCAAAAACAAGCCAGTGAGAAGCGACCTAGCAATGACTGGTGAGATTACTTTAAGAGGATTAGTACTTCCTGTGGGTGGCATTAAAGAAAAAGTCTTAGCTGCCCATCTAGCAGGAATAAAATATGTAGCGTTACCGAAAAAAAATGAAAATGATTTAACAGAAGTCCCTAAAGAGGTAAAAGAGGATATAAAGTTTTTATTTATAGAGAAAATAGAAGAAGTAATAAACTTTGCCTTAAAAGAAGATGTTCCATCAGATAAAAGTTAAAAATAAAAAACAAGGTCTAATAGACCTTCACACTCATTCTACTGCCTCTGATGGTTCCTTTAAACCCAGAGAAATAGTGCTTCTGGCGAAAAAAATAGGATTAAGGGCTGTTGCCCTTACTGACCATGATACCGTAAAAGGCCTAGATGAATTTATGCAAGCAGGAACAGAAAATAAGTTAGAGACAGTCCCAGGGGTTGAGCTCAGTGCACATTTTGAAAAGGGGACACTCCATATTTTAGGTTATTTTTTAGATTATAAAAACCCGACCCTAATTACAAAATTAAAAAAATTTCAACAAGTTAGAGCTGAACGCAATCCCAAGATTATTAAAAAACTACAGGCTTTAAATATTCCTATTACCTATGAAGAAGTAATTGCTATTTCTGGAGGTGGTCAGATTGGTCGTCCTCATATTGCCAAAGTGCTTTTAGATAAAGGAATTGTAAACACATTTGATGAGGCCTTTCAAAGATTTTTGAAAAAAGGTGGCCCTGCTTATGTAGAAAAGGAATATATCTCGCCAAAGGAATGCATAGAAATCATTCTTGAGGTAGGCGGCTTGCCCGTGCTTGCCCATCCTTTTACTTTACATTTAGAAAATAGAGAATTAGAGGTCTTTGTTAAAAAATTAAAAACATGGGGGTTGGAAGGAATAGAAATCTATTATACCGAACACACCCAAGAGCAAATTAACTTTTATCTTTATCTTGCCCAACGATTTAATCTGTGTATTACTGGAGGCTCTGACTTTCATGGTGAACAAAAAAAGGAAATAAAATTGGGTTTTGGTTATGGAAATCTTAGGATACCATATAGTTTGCTAGAAAAACTTAAGGAGGTTTACTATGCAAAATACAGAGACCGTTTTATCAGAAATCAAAAAACAAGAACAAAATCTCTATGACTTTTACCTAGAGGCCAAGAAAAAAATTTTACATCCTGTTTGTCAAAAGGTATTTGCTACTCTGAGTAAAGAACACCAAAAACACCTTGAAAGAATAAAAGAAATCCTCTCCCATGCAAAAAAGGGAAAAAGCTGGCTGGTAGATAGATGGCTTTGGGATGTGGGACAAGGAATTTCCAACCCTTTAACCCAAATGTCTGAATTCTCAGAAATGCCTCTTTGTACTACAGAAGAATTAAGATGGCTCAATTCAGCCATGGAAAAGGAAGAAGATTTTTTTAATTTCTTGGATGAACAAGTAAGAAAGAGCTCACAACCTCTTATTAAGCGGTTTTATTTGAGCCTTGCTTATGAAACTAGAGGTTATTACCTGCTTTTGTTAGATACCAAAGATTGTATCACCCATCCTGATTATTGGCAACAACCCCTTCAACCGGTGCTTGTTGATGGTATATAAATTGTTGGCCATATATGGTAGTCCAAGAGTGGGCGGTAACTCAGATTTGCTTTTAGACAGCTTTGTAGCTGGAGTAAAATCACCAAATTGGGAGATAACTCGCCTTTATGTGCGTGAGCTTAATATACTTCCTTGTATAGCTTGTGGAGAGTGTGATAAAAAAGGAGAATGTCCTATAAAAGACGATATGCAAGCAATCTATCCCTTACTTTCACAAACAGATGCAATGATAGTAGCCACCCCTGTATATTTTTATAATGTTCCTGCCCAATTAAAGGCCCTAATTGACCGTTGCCAACTCCTTTGGTATAAAAATAAAGGGAAAAGACCTGTTTTATTCAAACCAGGCTATTTGATTACCATAGGTGGCAGACAAGAGAAAAGTATCTTTGAGGGAATTTTTCTTACCATTAAGTCTTTTTTCTTGACTTTAGGAGTGAGACTTAAGGCTAGTTGGACTTATGCTGGTATTGACAACCTAGGCACTATCAAAAAACATCCTACTGCCTTAAGAGAGGTTTATCAAGCAGGTAAGAAATTATGCCAGAAGTCATAGTGATTGGTTCAGGTACCGGAGTACCTTCTTTAAATAGGGCATCCCCTGCCATCTTGTTAAAGACTAAAAATACTTTTGTCCTTTTAGACAGTGGACCTGGCACCCTTAGACAATTGTTAAAGGTCAATATTACCTTTTCTCAGTTGGATTTAATTCTTTATACCCATTTCCATCCTGACCATATAACTGATTTAATCCACTTTCTTTTTGCCTCTAAATATACCCCAGGTTTTCAACGAAAAACACCTGTTTTTATCTGGGGACCGCCAGGGTTTCTGGAATTCTATAATAAATTAAAACAGGCATTTGGCTCATGGATTGAAGTATCAAAGGATAAAATTACTCTAGCTGAAATTCCTCCAGGTTCTCTATGGGCCTATGAAGATATTTACATTCAGCCCTTTTCTACTTTTCATACTCCACATAGTCAAGGATATTGCTTGCACACAGAGGGGAAAAAGATTGCCTATACAGGTGATACTGACTTTGACCTATCTCTTGTAGATGCTGTTAAAGATGCAGATTTATTAATCTGTGAGGCTTCCTTTCCTGCTTCTCAAAAAGTGGAAGGTCACCTTACACCTACCTTAGCGGGAGAGTTGGCTAGAAAAGCAAATGCAAAGTGTCTCCTTTTAACTCATTTTTATCCTGAATGTGATGCTATAGATATCGGAGCTGAATGCAGGCAATCTTTTACTGGCCCTCTCTATCTAGCTCAAGACTTAATGCATATAGAATTATAAGAATACCATCATGCTTTTTTTACTAACATATACATTAAGTAAACAATAATCATCCCGGCAACATCATCAATCAAGTAGTGATAGCCTAAAATCAAACTGCCTATAATAATAAAACAGAGAAAGAAAAAGGAAATCGCTATGAGCCATCTTTTGCCGAAATCACGCGAGAGTAAAAATAATTGAAGGGCATAACCTACATGGAAACTAGGGAAGGCAGCAATAGGAGTAATGGCCTTTCCTTTCAAGAAAGTGAAGACTTCTGCTCCTTTAGTGAGAAATAAGGTTTGTTGGTTAAGACAATGAAGATGGTATTTCCAGCTAATGAGTGCATCAGGCAAGTAATTAAAATAATCCTTAGCTACATAAATAGGTGAAACTGCTGGGAAAAGATAATGTAACACGCCTCCTACCATCAGAGAAAGTCCGTAAACGCCAAATAATCTTTTTCTGAATGTTTCATTCCCAGAAATTAATCCAAAAAGGAAAAGCCAGTGAGCTGCTCCCCAACCAGGAACATATATAAAATCTAAAAAACGATATACCCAAGCTGGTAAGCTAGAAAAAACAGGTTGCATTAAAGACCAAAAAGGAGTTTCCCACTTCCATAAAGGAAGATGATGATTATGAACACTCCCAAATAGCTTGAGAGTAAAATAGGTCTGGATAATGAATAAAAAAGGGACAGCCCATTTGAACCAGTTAATAATAAGATTTTTCTTCCATTGTCTGGGGAGGGGGAAAATTGTTTCTTCTTTGTATCTTTTTTTGAGAAAATATTCTATAATTGCCAGCAGGGAAACAATAATCAGCGATCTTTTAAGCCAAGAGCTTCTTATAATGAGCTGGAACAGATAGCAATGAAGTTCCATATGTAGATAATATTGGCCTAAAAGGGTTCCCCGACTGATTTCAAAAAAGGCAAAGAGAAGGTTAGACAGAAGATATATGTAAAAAATAGATAAAATAGGCTCTTTAAACCAGTTTTCTAGTTGGATAGGTTTGGAGGAAATTAATGTCTTTGTCTCGGTAGATATTTTTAGTTTTTCCATACCCTCTTATCCTTAAAATGGCTAAATCCTTTCTGGCTGATGTCTTCTTTTTGTCCATTAGAAATTAAATAAACTTTGTTCCCTTTAGTTATTTCACCAATAATAAAAATATCTTTTTTTAATTTTTTTTGAATATCTTTTTTTAATCCTTCTACTTCTGATGCAGGAACAGTAAACAAAAGGCAATAATCTTCTCCTCCACTTAACACCCACTGAAGGAGGTTTATCTTGAACCTTTTAGCTGCTTCCTTACAAGCAGGCGATATAGGTAATTTTTCTTGATAAATTTCTGCCCCCACTCCACTTTCCAGACAAATCCAGGTTAAGTCAGAAGCAATGCCGTCAGATACATCTATCATGGCATGGACAAGACCTGTCTGGGCTAGATATTGACCCAAAGAAACCTCAGGTTTGGGAAAAAGTTGGGCATTAATAAGAGAGGAAAAAATAGTGTCTTCAACATTATAACCTCTTTCTAATAAAGCAAGCCCTGCAGCTGCATTGCCTAGATAATTACTTACACAGATTATGTCTCCTACCTTAGCTTTGGACCGAAAGATTATTTGTCCTTTGGGAGCTGTTCCTAAGAGAGAAATGTTTATAACAGTCTTTTCTGATTCTACGGTATCTCCTCCAATTAAAGCTAGCTTATATTCTTGGGCAGTTTTTTTTAAACTTTGTAAGAATTCCTGTAGTTTGTTTTTAGAAAATTCTTTAGGAAAACCAATAGAAATAGTAAAACACAATGGCTTGCCTCCCATAGCAGCAATATCACTTATATTTACTGCTAGGGCCTTATAAGCAAGAGCAAAAGGTGACATCCATTCCCAACGAAAATGTGTGTTTTCTATAAATAAATCAGTAGTCCAAAGTAAATAAACATCTCCAAATTTTAATACCGCTGCATCATCCTCTATGCCCTTTTTTATAAATGGATAAAAAGGCAAGTTTTGTGCTACTGTTTTGAAAAGTTGAATAATATCTTTTTCTTCCATAATAAAAAAGCCGTCTGTGGAACACAGACGGCTGCTTTTAAAATTTAGTTTCTATTCAGCGTCTTTCCCAGGAAATTGTTCTCTTTTCAAGAATTTCTCCTCACGTTCAAATCTTAAACATTAAGGTTTTTGGTATGGACTTTTTTGAAGCTCTTCTATATCAGAAATATCTATATCAGGAACAGGTAGAGCCTCAGATTCCTTTGCTGCTGCCTCTTTTATTTCATCAGTTCGGGATATAACTGCATCTAAAGCCTCCTTACCCATAGACTTGTGTTTTGCAATTTCTTCAAAAAGCACTCTATTGAAGGCTACAGGTACGTCTGTAATTGCTCCTCTAGAATCAATTCTGGCCGCAGTAAATGCTTCCATTATTTTTTTCTCAACTTCTTCAGGAATTTCTACATTAATAGCCTTTAAAGTACCTCCAAATAAATTCACAATTTTTTCTTCAACCTCCGTCCCCTTTATTGCATTTAGCCTTTTATCATCCAAAAGAATAACTATAAAATGAGCCATTTTTTTCCTCCTAATTAAATTTTTTAAACCTCCATGTCAGGTAATTCTACTTCTAGCCTTTCTTCTTTCTCTTTCACATACTTCTCATTACAAAATGGATAACCAAATTTTTTCCACCACTTAACAATCACCTTATAAACTTCAGGCCTAAAGATTACCTTAGGTGGAAAGACACCTTCAGCTACCATACCCCTAACAAAACTGCCGCTGAATTTCTGCTTTTCTTTAGCATGGTTGCAACACCCACTGTAGGCAATTTCATTACAATGAGGACAATACCAAAACTCAGCCATATTCTGTGCCCTGATCTGCAAGCCATAAGGCACTTCATTAAGTGGTTTAGGAATACCAAAGCTGGGAATACCCTTGCCCCAGAGTATTTGGGTAGCATACATATCATAATATTCACCGACAGCGGCATGGTCTCTACCAAACATATGATGTGTGCAACCCATATTCTGCCTAATGATTCCATGCAACATGGACTCAATGGGATTTCCGTATCTCATATCCCACAAACAAATGGTGACTAAGTGCCTTTCTGGCTTGATATAACCTCCAAGATGCACCATCTCATGACCTTCCACGATGGCTTCGTCAGGATAATCACCTCTTCTTTTCACTCCAATAATGGCATTTACCTGTATTCCATGACAAGGTTCTATATCTCCTGTAAAACCAGCGCTCTTCATCAACATCTCATGTCCTACGTGAGGCACATTTCTGGTTTGATGGTTTATTACTGTCCTCCATCCTCTCTTAGCATATTCTTCCCTAGACTTTCTTGGAGGATACCAGAATCTATCAAATGGTGGCATCAGTTTAGGTTCATTTATAATGGTATATTTACCTGCCAATATTACAGGATTCATACTGCGATAAATTACCCAACCTGGATGTTTCTTATCAAATGGCTCCCTTACTACTTCTGGATTGTCTTCAGGTGTCCCAAATGTCCTGGTAGCCACTTCTTCTGGGTTAATTCTATATATTTCCTCTACATCAATGACAGCAAAGGGTTTGCCTTTAAGTCTTAAAAGCACCCTATCACCTACTTCCACCCCCAATTCCTTATAATCTTCCTCACTAATATCAAAGAGCATGGGATAAGGGAAAATCCATTCACTTAACAATCTTCTTTCTTTCAACACCCTTTCCAGCTCTGCCTGTTTCATTGAACCTTCAACTGGAGAAAAGAAACCATAACAAATAGACATTATTTCCCTATAAACATTTCTTACTGGCACACCTGTCTCATAATGTAAGGTAGGCTTAATGTCATAAACTGCCTTAGCCATTTTGGCCATCTTTTTCCCCACTTCAGGGTCTGTTACCACTCTTTCTACAAGTCTGCCTCCATGAGGCAAAGGCGTTTCAATTAATAATCCCATTGTGCACCTCCTTTTTTATTTTTCACTTTTTATTGGAATATCACCCTTTACGCCCCACATCCCTCCTTTCTGTTTATTTTTTACCTTATTACATGCCTAAGTCTCACTTACAACGGTTGCTTTTATACTATAAGTTAACTGAGTTGTCAAGTTTATTTTTCTTCCAACAGCTACGAAGAATCAAAACCAAAAAATAAGATAAAAATAGCTAGGGAATAAAGATAGGTCAACTTTGGAGCTAGGACTTCGTCAAAGTAATTTTAACGGAAATCCAAATGTTAAGCGCACCTGTCTGCCGACAGGCAGGATGGCTCAATGCAGAATGCAGAATGCAAATTGAAAAATGCAAAATCGCCTTCTGTTAAATTGGAGCGTTAGCACGTTTACACGTTTGCACGTTGGAATTGGGAATTAGGAACTGGGAATTGGGAATTTCTATTTTCTGTTTTCTATTTTCTGTTTCCCGTTTCCCTTTCCTTCTTTATGCACGTTAACACGTTTACACATTGACACGTTTACATGTTAGAATTGGGAACTGGGAATTTCTGTTTTCCGTTTTCTACTTTCTTAACTGTATTTTGTAGGTTTGACCCCAATTCCACTACATTTGACTATTTCATTCCCTCACTATTTCACTACTCACTGATTTAATGTTTTGGCATTAAGACATTTGGATTTCATTTGGCATTTGGATTTTGAAATTTGGATTTTTTAGACCATATTTAAACGTTTGTCCTTTTTGTTAAATTACTTATGGCCTGACTTTGGGGCTTAAGGTAATTTGTTTTTTTTAATATTTTTTCTATAATTAAAAAAACTTTTAGGAGGTAAAAATGAAATTAATTACTCTTTATGATAATCAGGCCCGAGAAAAGTTCAAAGCAGGATGGGGTTTTTCTTGTTTGTTAAAATTAGAGGAACAAACTATTTTATTTGATACTGGTGCAGATGTAGAAACATTGGCCTATAATGCCCGCCTTTTAGAAATAGATAAAGACAAAATTTCTCATTGTTTTATTTCTCATGACCATTATGACCATACTGGAGGTATAGGATGGCTTTCTCCAAAAACAAAGGTGGTGTTTCCTAATCAATATAAAGGGGAGATATCACAAATTGATGCTATGGTTTTTGATCTTCCCATAAAAGAACAAACAGTGATTGTGAAACCCAACAAAGTAATGCTGGTGGGTTGTTCTCATCCAGGGATTGTGCGAATGGCTAATGCGGTTTATGAAAAGTATGGAAAGCTTAAGCTTATTATTGGTGGCTTCCATCTTTTAGGTAAAAGTGAAAGGGAAGTCTCAGAAATGGCTAAGGTTTTACTAGAAAAAACAGAACTGATTGCCCCTTGTCATTGCACAGGAGAATCAGCCATAAAGGTATTTGAAGAAGTCTTTGGGAAACGTTTCATAGAAAATTATGCTGGAAAAATAATAGAGATTTAACCCCTCTCCCTTAAAGGAGAGGGGACATTTTAATCTTGAAATGAGGGGTTATACGCCCTAACAACCATCTCTAAGTGGTTGATTGAATCTTGGTCATAATTTCCTTCTTTAATGAGTGTTTGGGCAGCTTGTTTGAGGGAAAGATTCATAGCCGCTGCATTGTGAGTCAGACCTAAAATAATATTTGTCTTAGTGATAAATCCATCTTTGTCTGTTTCACAATCATGAATTAATGTGCCAGGAACAGATTCCACACAGCCCACTCCATGTCCTGCTTTTGCTTCTACTGGCACACGCACATCTTTATCAGTAATCTCTGAATCTTTTAACAAGGCTAGTGCCTGTTCAGCATTGGCAAGCATTTCTATTAAACTGGCATATGGATAAAGCATGGTGTATTGACAAGGACGACCAAATTTATCTCTAAATTCTTCAAGCTCTGCTTGAGCTAAAGGAGTAGCCATTTTTTCACATACATTAATGCGGGCAAGGGCACCAGTGCGATAAATGGTGGAATTATCTAATTCTAAACCAAATTCACCCCAGTTTTTTACATAACAAAATTTGCTATATGTCCAAGGTTCTATATGTTGGGCAATATAATCTGTGTATTGCTCATAACTGAAATCTTCACAACTCCCATCGGCCTTCATTAAACGCAACTTTCCATCATAGATCTCCCAAGTCCCATCATCTGTAATGGTGCCTAGGAAACCAGTATTGATCACTCCTATCTGTTCTATAACATCCATATATTTAGATAACATTTCTGTTTTGGCTAATTCCATACTAAATTTAGCAAATTCTAATAATTCTTCTGTGCCTTTCAACATTTCCTCTCTTTCACTTTCCGTCATGGGTTTGCTAAAACCACCAGGCACTGCTGCCATAGGATGAATAACTTTACCGCTAAAGTGTTCTACTAACATAGCTGCCAATTGCCTCATCTTGATTACCTTTGTTCCTAATTCAGGATTAGATTTAAATATACTGAACACATTTCTTGATTCAGCCTCAGGTCTTATGTAGTCAGGGGCTACTAGAAAGTAAAAATGCAGGGTTTTATTAGCTATCCAGGCTAAGTGTTGCATAAGGCGTCGCAGTTTGTCTCCGGCAGCAGGTAGTGTAGCCCCAAAGATTTTGTCAATGGCTTTATTTGAAGCTAGATGATTATCCCAAGAAGAGATACCACAAATGCGATTAACAATCCTGGGTATTTCTTCAGCCGGACGTCCAATACAAAACTCCTCAAAACCACGCATGGAAGGAATGACTATTTTTGTTTCTGCCACGTTACCATTATCATCTAAATCTATCATTATCTTAGCATGGCCTGTAATCCTAGTTATGGGATCAATGGTTAGAGTTTTTCCCATTTTCTACCTCCTTTATCTTTTAGGTAATGGTCTTAAATTATTATGTGCCCCGATAAACCGATTAAGTAAGGCCCTTCTATCTGGCACACCCTGAGGACTAAGACCAATAGAAGACCAGGCAGACATCATGTCTACCATGGGTTTTGCCCCTTTTCTTATGGGACCAAAACAGCCACGACATCCTACTCTAGCCCTGATACATCTGGGAGCGTCACTATCCCCTCGGCAACCTGCCCTGGTTACTGGACCCAGACAAATAAAACCCTGTTCCATAACACAGCGCATGGTATCCAAGGATTCTTCAGGAGAAAAAGTTAAGTTTTCAAAGAATCGCTTGGTGGTCCCACTACTGGCCTTCTTTTCCCGACGCGTGGGGCAGGTATCACACACACTCCTCTCTGGTAAAGACCAAGTTTCTCCTTTTAACAAAGCATTAATAGCCTCATTAATATTTTGAGGATGAGGTGGGCAACCTGGGATATAAATATCTACTTTAGCTATTTCATCTATGGCATATACGCGGTCTAACCAGGCTGGCACCTCTGAAGGCAAGGAAGAATAAATAGCATTTAATATCTCTTCCCTTTTCCACATATTGGCCATGGCAGGAATACCACCATTTATGGCACAAGTGCCTAAGGCTACTAATGTTTTACATTTTTCCCTTATTTTTTGAAGAATTTCTTTTTGTTCCTCGGTCCTCACTCCTCCAGAAACAATGGCCACATCTGCCTCAGGTATTTCTACCTGAGTGCCTTCACCAGTTTGACCATAATATTTGTGGTCTATCAAAAAAGGCATGTGAACAAATTCCAATTCTGATAATAAATCAACCAGGTTTTCTCCTATATTTAGGATACTAACCTCACACCCTGCACAGGCATTAAACCATTCTTCTACTACCTTGAGCGCCATCTTTAACCTCCTTTCCTCACAAATTCAACCTCTTTAAAATGGAGATTTTTATAGACTATTCTTAATGACTTGTAAAGTAATTTGATTGCAGGACTTTCCCAGAATTTTTAAAAGCTTTCCGAAAAGAAAGATAAGCTCCTCAAAATAGTAATAACTTTAAAAAAAACGGTCAAATGTAGTAACTGACCTTACGCACATTATAAAAAATCATTTTTTAAGGGTTGCAACCATATAAAATTTGGGTGAGTGCAGTAAGGCACGAAGCTTTCCCTTCTTTTCAAGCATCTTGATAATTTTCTGGGGAGTAAGAGAAAGGAGTTTAGGCATAAGCGCCTACCGTTAAAGTATATTCCAAAGTTTCTTCCTCCGTTGGTATCTCTTCACCATGCTCCTTTAAGCTCTCTATATAACTCAATAGCTTCCTTTGCCATTTCTATCGCTTCTTCTATTGTGTCCCCATAGGTTACACAGCTAGGAAGAGAGGGAACTATCACCGTATAACCGCCCTCAGGTTCTTTTCTAAGCAGGATTCTATAGCTTAATGTTTTCATATTATCACCTCATACAGCATAGTGTATAACGGCTTGCGTGTATCTGAAGTCCGAGCCCATAGGGCGAGGATTTGGGCGAAGGCATAAGCCGAAGCCAGATACCCGCTTGTTAAGTGACTCCGATAGGGGCAAGGTGCGAAGCACCGCAGAGTTACTGGCTTGCCCGATTAACTATTTAATCAGAAAATGATTAAACATTGTCATAAAAAATTTCATCTAGTAATCTTTTCCTATAGGAGATATTCATTATTGCTTCATAAACAATTGGCTCATGAAATCTCTTAAATCCCGATATTTTACTTCGCTCTAATTCGGTCATTACCGCTTGTTTCCAATAACTTTTTAAACTGTCGGAAAACTCGATTCTATTTTTTCTTTCAAACACTACCCAAAGAGCTTCACGGATTTTATTTCTAAAAAAATACCCATCATCTATCTGCACAACTCCATCTTTTGTGTAATCCTCCATCTCATAGTCAAGAGGCATAATTAAACCAATTTTGCCATTATATTCAGGATTCAATACATATCTTTGATTGATGGTAATCGGTATTCTGCCCCTTTTGGTAATGGACATCACAAGTCTTGGATCGTTGCTTTTAAGACTGGTAAACTCGATAAGGTCTTTAGCTAAATCAAAATAGTCATTTATCCATTTTCTATTTGGTGCTAATTTTTTAATACACGTAACCAAACGTTGGTGAGATTCTTTATAGTTTTTTATTATGTTTTGAACACTGGTTCCAACATCATCTACCAACTTTGCCTTAATCGATGTTGACTTTGAGGGTAAACCACCTATGGTATTGTATATCTCATTATAAGAGGGTAATGAGCTAATCGATAATATATACTCATCTAAAGCTTGAGTATTTATTGATTCTGATTTGTCCCATAGATCACGAAACCAATTTTGAAGCTCCACCACTAGTTCCTTTTCTTCAATAAAAACACCCATTTCCACTCGTTCCGTTATTCCTTTCTCTGTAAGATTAGATGAGCCTATGAAGGCCTTACTATTTCCTATAACGACCTTTGCATGGATATCCCTGTAATGATGGATACTCGACGATTTTTCCGAGATAAAATTTTTAATCTTTTGTCTTTCTTTTTTGTTATGAGAACATATCCATTCCTCAACATCTGTAATAAGACGCCAATAATTAGCTAATTTAATGATTCTCTCAAAATATTTCATCCCGATATAAGGACATACTATAGATACATCTTCATTTCTAACGATTGCTGTTATGACTTTGTCAAAAGGGGATTCGCCCCCTCTTGAGCTTTCTTTGTCATGATAAACTAATTGAATTTTATTCATTGTATCCCTTTTTACATTATTGATATGTTCATATAAAGTTATCGTCTATATTCTTTCCATTAGCCTTTTGGGCAAGCCAGTAATTTCACTTATTGTTGATTAAAATTACGCTTTTTAGAATTGACTGCCTTAAATTTGCTTCCATCTATGGCCACAAGTTCTCCACTAAAAAGATCAAGCTTCTTACAAAGTAGGATAAAATCCCTGCCTACCTTCTTTATGGCCTCTTTGTTATCTTTTCTAAAATCAGCAATGGTTTTAAAATCTGGGGCCAATTTTTTGAGTAGCCACATTAGCTCTATATTTCTTTTACATTCTTTTTCTAAACACCGACTGGAACGAATACGATTTAAGTAGCCATAAATATATAGCTTTAATAAATCAGCAGGGTTGTATGAAGGACGCCCTGTGGACTTTAACTTAGCATGTTTAAAACCAAGTCCCTCTAAATCTAAATTATCTACAAAGGCATCTATAAATTGGACAGGATTTTCTTCCTCCCCGCCTGCCTGTCAGCAGACACGGCCGTCGGGCAGGAATGTAATCATCAATGGCTTTTGGAAATAATATCGTCTGTCTTCTGGGGACGCCCTGAATATACTTCATATTTCCCTCTTATCATTTTTTTCTTGCCAAAATGATATCAATATTTTATTATTTTTCAAGGGTTTTCACACAATCTGACGTTTTCGGCATAAGCGAACTTGCGAAGCAAGTTAGGTGGAGCGAAGGGAAACCGCTTATGCTGTATTATCTGACGTCGCATAGCCGAATTATCTGCAGAATCAAATAGCAGCCCGCATCCGCTTTTCAAGTTCAATAAATCTATCTCGATATTGCTGAATTACTGTTCTGGCCTCTTCCAGCTTAGTCAAAACGAAGTCAGGTCTTTCATCTACCTCAGCGTGAAGTTGTGCAAGGTCGTACAGAAGTCGGGCGATGAATTCTCCGGCCACACGCTCAGTTTCCAAGAACGACTCTATAGTTCTACGCAATTCATCAGGATCTCTGAAGGAAAAGAAGCTAACAAACCTCCCTAGAATGCCATCTCTGATTTCACTTCCTGCTGTCCGAAGCGATTCACACAACTGGAAGGCTCTGTACTGGTGCTCCCATTTGTCCATATTATTTAGCTCTATGATCTCGTTTTTAACTTGTTGAAGATTTCCTGCCCTCATTTCTCTAATAATATGACTAATATGCTGCTTAACTGCGGTCAGCAACAAATCGACCATTTCACACGTGTCGCCAATAGATTGCCTCATTTGGTGACGTTGATCTTTAGTAAGCCTTGTCGCTTTACTTACTCCATCTATGAGCTTCTCAAACAAATTGAGAAGTCTGTCCAATTCTGCAATGCTTACTTGAAACTTTTGGGTATTTTGATTTGACATTTTCCGATCCTCCGTATCGCGATGTCAGATAACGTTCCGAGCGTATCTGAAGTTTGCGGTCGAAGACCGCAAATTTGGGCGAAGGTGCATAGCACCGAAGCCAGATCGCTCTGTTATACGCCGTTGCCTCATAGTTTACCCCTACTTTCTTTAACAATACGGACAGTTTTCTCAGTCACGATTATAAAATTATTGACAAGCTTGTCAGAGTAGGACTCTAATACTCGCTGTAATACAGCAATTTTATTCTCAGACCGTTCATCTTCTAATCGCAAAAGGATTACACCTTTGTGTGGTTTTCTCATGCGGAATACAAGTTCGCCAAAATCTTTATCATTGGTAACCAAGATATAGTTCTCAAGATTTGCTTTCTCGATAATGCTCTCATCATCTAATCCCGAGCCTCATCATAAACAGAAAATACATCGTGATGTAATCTTTGCGACCATCTAGCAACTGCAGGACCCGTGCATTCATCAACAAGAAAACGCATGTCTAAACCGCCTCTACCAAAGGCATAAATGTTGTGTCCTCGAGTGTTTCAGAAGCGTACAGCAAACAGGCTAAAATATCTTCCTTTGTTAATCCCTTGTATTCTTGGAGAATTTCATCAATGGTTGCTCCATGTGCTAATAGATTCAAAATGTACTGCACTGTTAACCGCGTGCCTCTAATGACTGGTTTTCCTACCATAATTTTAGGGTTTAACACAATGCGTTCAAGTAATTGCTTTTGCTCCATTTTTCCCTCCTGTTATATTGTACGTCATTCTACTATATAAAGGGCAATGGCGTATAACTTAAAATAATCGAATAGTTCGTTTATCCCCCAAAATGGGAGATAATCCGAACCTATTTCGTTTATCCCTTGCTCTGGAAGAACTTAACTTTCTGCACATAAAGTAGGTTCACTTCTTTGTAATCTCATTTAAACAATTATCATGCTCATTAAAATTTGTAAATAAATTTCTTTATATTGCATTGCATTTTTGTAAGTGTTCACCACCCCGCCTGCCTGCGGGCAGGGGCAGACAGGCCTGCCTGCCGTCAGGCAGGTATCCAAAAATCAATGTGGATTTTGGGATTGAGATAAAAAGTGTGTTATAATACACCTTAAATTTTAAAAATAGGAGATAGACATGTGGCAGCGAAATATTATTATTGACCAAAAGGAATTGAAATCTTTGTTAGAAGAAACAAGGGTTATTGCCATTATTGGTTTAAAAAATGACCCTAATGGACCTAGTTATCAAGTAGCTTCTTATTTGAAAAAGGCAGGCTATAAAATTATTCCCGTTAATCCTAAATTAACTGAAGTATTGGGAGAGAGGGCTTACCCTAATCTAAAAACTATCACTCAACCTGTAGACATTGTAGACATCTTCCGAGCCTCACATCGGGTAAAGGTGCATACTCAAGAGGTGCTAGAACTCAGACCAAAGGCGGCTTGGATGCAAGCGGGGATTGAAAATTGGGAAGTAGCTGAAATTTGGGCTCAGAGCGGGATTAAGGTAGTAATGAATCGCTGCATCATGGCTGAACACGCGGTTTTATTAGGCAGTGAGGAAACGCCTTTTTGTCCTGTATCTTTTCCTAAAAAGGGAGTATAAATGTCTTCTATAGCCATTTTAGGGGCAGGAAGCTGGGGAACCGCCCTAGCCTTATTACTGGCAGAAAAAGGATTAAGGGTAAGACTTTGGGTTCATGGAAAGGAGACATACCAATCTTTAATTGAACACAGAGAAAACATTTATTATCTGCCAGGGGCCAAGTTATCCCCTAATATTTTCCCTACCCAATCTTTTGCGCAGGCATTAGGAGGACAACAGGATATTGTGATGGTGGTGCCTTCTCATGCTTACAGAATGGTACTTAAACAGGCCCTACCTTATCTCCAATCTGATTGCCACATTATCTCGGCTACAAAAGGAATAGAGACTCAGACCTTATTGACTATGTCTGAAGTTACTAAACAGGTATTAAAGGGTTTTTCTTACACCTATACTGTGCTTTCAGGCCCAAGCTTTGCTAAAGAAGTAAGCCAGCATTTTCCTACCGCCGTCACAGTAGCTTCTTCCCAACAGGAAACCGCATTACATACCCAGAAATTGTTTTCCACCCCCTATTTTCGTGCTTATACCCATCATGATGTTTTGGGAGTGGAGCTAGGAGGGGCATTAAAAAATGTCATGGCTATTGCGGCTGGGATTTGCGATGGTTTAGGACTAGGACATAATGCCCGTGCTGCTTTGATTACTAGAGGTCTAGTAGAAATGACGCGCCTGGGGGTGAAGCTAGGGGCTGGATCAAAAACCTTTGCTGGACTTTCAGGACTAGGAGACCTGGTTTTGACTTGCACCAGTTGTTTAAGCCGAAATTACACAGTAGGCAAACGCTTAGGAAAGGGAGAGGGTATTAAAGAAATCCTTTCTTCCATGCGGATGATAGCTGAGGGGATAAAGACTACGCATTCAGCCTATTTTCTATCCCAAAGAGAAAAAATAGAAATGCCCATCACCTCTGAGGTTTATGCCATACTTTATCAAGGGAAATCCCCCTTAGAGGGCCTTAAAGATTTATTGAGTAGAACACTAAAAAGGGAATTTTGGTAATGAAATTTCCCAAATTTAGAAAATGATGCAAAAATTTATCCGTTTCTTAAAACAAAATACCACTAAAGAACAATATGAGGCCATTACTTATACCAAAGGGCCTTTACTAGTCACTGCTGGGGCAGGGAGTGGCAAAACACGAGTAATTACCTTTAAAATAGCTTATCTGATTAAAAAAGGCCTTTCTCCTGACCGCATTCTGGCGGTTACTTTTACTAACAAGGCGGCTAATGAAATGAAGGAGCGGGTTAAGGAATTAACAGGATTTACTCCACCCTGGATCCGGACTTTCCATAGTGCATGTGTAAGGATATTGCGTAAATATGGTCCTGTGATTGGCATTAAACCAGAATTTAAGATAGCTACCGAAACTGACCAAAAAAATATGATAAAGGAGGTAATGAAAGGCCAAAAAGAGAGGGAAAGAAAACGGATGTTGCTTTTAATCACTAATTTAAAGAATAACCATCCTGCCTATGTCTTAAGGCAAGACCACCGGTTTATTCAGCCTATTTGTAGAAAGCTGGCCCTGCAATTGAGGTTGAAGGCAAATGGGGCATATTACTATTATTTGAATTATGAAAAGATAAAGAAAAAATATGAGTATCTTGATTTTGATGATTTGCTTCTTAAATCTCTTGAGCTATTCCAATTTCAACCAGAGGTGAGAAAGAAAGTTCAAAACTATTTTGAGTATATCCTGGTGGATGAATATCAGGACACTAATAATGTTCAAGAACAAATTATTGGACACTTAATGCGAAAAGGGAATATTACGGTAGTGGGAGATGATTATCAAAGCATCTATGGTTTTAGGGGGGCAGTAATCCAAAATTTTTTAGACTTTAAGAAAAAATACCAAGCAAAAACGGTTGTTTTAGGATGTAATTTCAGGTCAGTAAAAACCATTGTGGAGGCCTCAAGTAAACTGATTAAAAACAATTTAGGCCAGGTGCATAAAGACCTATATGCCTACGATAAAACCGAAATCCCAGTTTGTATTAAGTCATTTGAGGACGAATACCAAGAAGCTCAATGTATTCCAGGCATAATTCGGGGATTAGCCGAACACAGAGGTTGTGATTATAAAGATATAGCAGTGCTATACCGAAGTGCGTATATCTCTTATATCTTGCAACATGAATTAATCAAACAAGGCATTCCAGTGATAGTCGTGGGAAATAATTTTTTCTTTAAGAAGAAGGAGATAAAGATTATTATTTTGTTTTTACGGATGGTGTTTCAAAACGATAAATTGGCCTTGATGCAATTTTTAGAAGAGAATTTCTTAAAAGGCTTTGGGAAAAAGGGGTTGGAAAGGCTCAAAAAATACGTTGAAACTTTAAGCACTGTTTTAGATATAGTGAAGGAGACAGAATGTGGAAAGGAGTTTACAAGACAACAAAAAATGACCCTTCGGGCCCTTAAAGAAGGAATAGAAACCGTTAAAAAATATAATAAAAGTGCTGATGCCATTCAGGCCTTTTTAGAAGCCTTCCCGAACGTATTCAGTCGTTATCTAATAGCTATTTCTGATGATAAAGAACAACTACAAGAGCGAAAAAGGAGTGTAAATGAATTTTTATCCTTTGCTAAGTCTCATCAAGACATAAATGGCTTATTGGAGGAAATTGCCCTTTTAACAGACAAAGTGGCCAACGTAAATGAGAAAGATGCCGTGCATCTGATGACTGTTCATCAAGCCAAAGGATTAGAATGGAAGGCAGTGATTGTGCTTGGGGCTGAAGAAGAAATCTTTCCTACCAGACATGCCTTAACTCCAGCAAAAATTGAAGAAGAAAGAAGGCTTTTTTATGTAGCCATCACCAGGGCTAAAAAATATCTATTAATCACCCATGCATTTTGGCGCAATAACTGGGACAATGCACTAAAAATCTCTCGATTTGTAAAAGAAATCCCTAGAGAATGCGTGATAGAGGATGGGCTATAGCCTCCTAAAAAATTACCATTAATAATTTTGCCCTTGCCAGGTTTTTTCCTTTTCAATAATATGAATGACTTGCCAATGTCTTTGTTTTAGACTCTGGGCAATAAAACGCCGATGACACCGCCACGGAAATCTTTCTGCACAGGTAATCACAGAAACTCTCTCCTGAGCTATCTTCTCCAATTTTTCTATCGCCTTCAAATAAGTTTCTGTCTTCATATAAGCTTCATAACCACCCTTTCTATATCCACCCAATTCCTTGCCCAAATAACAATATTTAATACCTTGCTGCGTGAGAATATCAAATAATTTTTCTCTTTTAAAATGGGGCAATCTACTGGTGGGAAATCTCCTTACATCTATAACACATTTTATTCCATAAATTTCCAATATTTCTAAAAATTCCTCTATAGAACGAACACTAGAACCAATAGTATAAATAACCATCTTGCCTTTTCCCTTTAACTATTGTAGAAGATTTAAGCATGGCTTATCAAGATTTGCAGTCATTTTTAAAAGATTTAGAAAAAGCTGATGAACTCTTGCGGATAAAAGAACCCATCAGCCCTTATCTTGAAATTACGGAATTCACAGATAGAATAAGCAAACAGCATGGGCCTGCCTTACTTTTTGAAAACGTAGTAGGCTATAAGACTCCTGTTTTGACCAATGCCTTTGGTTCTTTTAAGCGGATAACTATGGCTTTGGGTGTAAACTCTTTAGAAACATTGGGACAACAGATTTTGGATTTCTTACAAGTAGAGGCTCCAGATAGCCTGATAAAGAAATTAAGGCTTCTTCCTAAATTAAAGCGTCTAAGTAATATCTTCCCCAAATTGGTAAAAACCGCCCCTTGCCAGGAAGTGGTATTAAAAGATGAGGAAGTGGATTTAAACAAATTTCCTATTTTGCACTGTTGGCCTTTAGATGGAGGAAGATTTATCACTTTACCCCTAGTTATTACCAAACACCCTATTACCAAAGTGCGTAATGTAGGTATGTATCGGATGCAGGTCTATGATAAAAAGACTACCGGAATGCACTGGCATCCTCAAAAAGGAGGGGCTCAACACTATCGAGTGGCCGAGGAACTGGGACAGCGTTTAGAAGTAGCGGTAGCTATAGGGCCTGAGCCGGCCATGACCTATGCAGCTACTGCACCTTTACCTGAAGACACAGACGAGGTGCTTTTAGCTGGATTTTTAAAAAATGAGCCAGTAGAAATGGTTAAGTGTCTGACTATTGATCAAGAAGTACCGGCAAATTCCCAAATTGTCCTTGAAGGTTATGTAGAGCCAGGTGAGAGGCGTAAAGAAGGTCCATTTGGTGACCATACGGGTTATTACTCCTTGCCTGATGATTATCCTGTATTTCACATTACCTGTATTACCCATAGAAAGGATTTTATCTATCCTGCTACTATTGTGGGCCGTCCACCACAGGAAGATTGTTATCTAGCTAAGGCTACGGAAAGGCTATTTTTGCCCTTGATAAAAAAGCAGTTACCTGAAATTGTGGATATAAACCTGCCTATAGAAGGTGTATTTCACAACTTAGCCTTTATCTCCATTGATAAACGCTACCCTGGGCATGCTAAAAAAGTCATGTATGCCATCTGGGGATTGGGGCAGATGGCTTTTACAAAAATTGTGGTTGTTTTTGACAAAGATGTTAATGTCCAAGATACCTCTGAAGTAATTTGGCGTTTGGGAAACAACATTGACCCTAAAAGAGACATAGTATTTGTAGAAGGTCCAGTGGATGTCCTCGACCATGCCTCGCCTTTACCTATGTTGGGTAGCAAGATGGGCATAGATGCCACCCGCAAGTGGCCAGAAGAGGGTTTTACTAGAGAATGGCCACCAGTAATAGAAATGACACCTGAAGTAAAGGAAAAAATAGATAAATTATGGGAAAAGCTTGGGATTAAGATTGAGGAATAAGCATTTATACAGTAGCTTTTACCATTAAAGGTTGCCTTTTTAATTTATAATCAACATCATTGAGTGGCAAATGGCCAGCCATTTGGGGATGATAAGAGTTTGGCCAAGTATTACATAGTTTATCAAGAGTTCTAGAAATCTTGACAGTAAAGCAGTTAGCGGGCTATCTCCAGATGCTTGTCTGCCGACAGGCGGATTTGGGGAAAACCTACATTCCCCAAAATTTAGAAGTCATCAATGTATTTAGACCGAAAAGTTCTCAGGAGAGAGGGAAAAATGAAAAAATTTGTTTATTAGCCTGGGTTGTTATCTTAATTTGGCATAGACCTAACCTAAATTAAAAGATGATACTAGGCATCAGTGTGTTTAAGTCTTTATGGCCTTTTGGTATAAAGAGAGCCATTTATATACCCAGATCAAGCTTATAAAAAATAAAAAGGGGATAGGAATTCCTATCCCCTTTTAAACCCTTATTAAGCTTATTACTACCTTTTAACCTTTCTCTTTGCAGATTCAAAAAGTAGTTTTTTTTGAGACACAGGGTGAGGGATAAGCCTTTTATAAATCGATTTTTGTTCTTTCTTCAATAACTCACGCGCCATATCAACACACCCTGCCTCAGCATAAGTAATTGCCATGAAAAGATTGTCTATTTTTTCCCTAAATTCTTTTAATTTGCCCATAATTGCTCCTCCTTTTAAGTAACTAATAATTCTCTTTTTTGAGTTTTTTTAGTCAGACGGGAAATGGCGTTATATAAATCTTTTAGCCAAAATGGTTTGCTAATAAACTCCGACGCTCCCTTTTTTAAAGCCTCCTTTGCTACTCCTGCTGTAGCAAAACCTGTAATAATGATTACTTCCGTATTTGGTTTCTTCTGTTTAATTGTCTCCAAAATTTGCATACCGTCTACCTTCCCTATTTTTAAATCTATTACTACGATGTCAAAACATCTTTCTTCAATCCGTTTTAACGCTTCAGAACCATCGACAAATGTTTCCACATTACATCCCATTTTTTCTAAGGCAGTCTTTAACCTTTTACATAAAATAGCTTCATCATCTATTACTAAGACACATGGCATGGTTTGTTTCAGCATGGACTTCCTCTCTACTTTTTCTTTTCTCTTACTACCATTACAGGACAAGGGGCATTCCCCAGTACTCTTTGTGTTACACTACCTAAAAGGATCTTACTGAGGGTATTGTGTCCATGACTTCCCATTACGATTAAATCGCAATTTTGTGCTTCAGCAGTTTTAACAATCTCTTCACAAGGTTTACCCTCTGTCAAGCGAATTACCGCTGATATTCCTTTTTGGGCAGCATATCTACAGGCCTCTTCTAAAAGCTTCTCTCCTTCTTCCCGAAAGGCTGATTTTAAATTACTTATTTTATAGACCTCTATTAAATCAGCCCTGTTAGGAAACACATGAAGGATAATAATAGATGCGCCGTTTCTTTTAGCAATTTCAACAGCTTCTTCTAACGCCACTTTGCTTGCTTCAGAGCCATCAATTGGAACCAGGATGGACGTATAACCCATTTTTACCTCCTATTTAAGTGTTGAGATGGTAACAGGAACAGCATATTTCTTGATCAATCGTTGTTTTGCAAAGTGAGCCTTAAACACAGCAACAAGAATAAACGACATAGCAACAAAACCACTTCCAAACAGGAAAATTCTGCTCAAGGTTTCACATAGGTGAACACTTTGGGGAGTGAGATTGATAATGTGGAGGCTATCCAAATATTCAGGAATAGCAAACGCACGTGAAACACAACAGAGGAGAATGAGAATAGCTGTAACTAAACGGATATAAAGTTCTTTTACCAAGCTTGTGCCAATTGCACCAAAGTAGATACCCACAAGTGAACCGGCATAAAGAAGCAACGTAAGACGCAAATCCACATATCCACCTAAGGCATAATTAAAGGCTCCCCATGCCCCCATAAACATAGCCAAAAAGAGTTCTGTTCCAGCTGCTACCACAGTAGGCACACCGAGGACATAAATCATAGCCGGTACACCAATAAAACCTCCTACACCGATAGTACCAGCCATATACCCGGTTGCTAGACCTGCAATAATAATTACCAAAAGAGAAACCTTGACCCCTGCTACTTTGAAGTGAATAAGAGGAGGAATCCGGAGTTTATTTGCCAATTCCAAAAGAAATTTGGATGGTCCTGTTGCTCCTCCACGCAGGGTCTTAAGAGCATCTTTAAGCATAGAACCACCAATTAAGCTAAGGGTAAGAACGAAGATCGCACTTACATAAAGGCTAGAGCCTGCTTTCCCCATTTTTTCAAAGAAATAACTATTTACCCAAACAGCAATCTTAATTCCTACAAGGGCAGTAATAAGCATAAAAATGGCTAACTTTTTATCCACATGTCCTAATTCACCGTGTTTCTTGGAACCCATCATGGCCTTACCAAATTTGTGGGTGATATTGGCCCCCACGGCCATCACCCCCGGAACACCTAGATTCATCATTCCTGGGGTCATGATAAATGCTCCCCCTGAGCCTATAAATCCGGAGAGAAGTCCTCCCATAAATCCCAAAAGGACAACCGCTGCCATCGTCCAAGGATGACTCTGAAAAATCTGGGAGACTACTTCCGTCTTATTTGCTAACTCAACAACAGTTGGTGCACTTAAGGCTGCCATGTTTTACCTCCTTCTTTTATTGGTTTAATGCTTTACCGATTTTTCTAATCCCAAGAGTTTAGGAATACCTTCGGTAAAGCTACCATAAGTATAAGCTACTATCGGTACTGTTAACATTAGTGCTAAAGCGTCTAAAACACCTCCCTTCATGTAAACAATTTTATTGAGCTTATCTAAAAGAGGAAAAAAACCAAAATATATACCTGCCGAGGCAGCTCCAAAAAGCAACATGCGGCTTAATATTTGGCCGGTAGAGCTTTTTTCTTTTATTAAAGAACGCGCAGGTAGCACTGGACAAGAAAGAGATATACTTAAGTCTTCCAGATGTTTAATTCCTTTTTCTGCCAGAGGTTCAAGAGCTAGTTTCCCCACTATAACTACGTCTGCTGGCATCATTTCCCGAACACTCTCCATAAATGCTGTTGGAGTAAAAGGCGTTACCTTCCATGAGAATTTGATTCCCTCAGCAGCTAATTTCTCATGAATTTTCTTCCCTATCTCTTCTGCTTTGGCCATAGCTACCTTGACCTGTTTTTCTTGAACCTGAATCCAATCTACTATTTCCAGTGAAACAGGTACTAAAAACACGCATTTCAAATCACATTTCTTTCTCCGCGCAATCTCTATTATACAATTTAGCGTCGGAGACCTTTCATCCACATCTTGTTCTAAAAATAGCATGGTTTCCATTGTTCTCCTCCTTGAACAAAATTTATTGAATTGGGCTATCAAAACCCCTTTTAACCTTCATTTTTCTGGGTTCTTTTTTTAAATGAAAGTTATCAACCACTATTAAAGACCCTGGGATATTCTGCCGAATGGTATTGAGCCAAGCCGAAAATTGTGGATTTTGTTGCTGAAGTTTGGCTACAATCACAATGTCTGGATGAATTTCTTCAATAAACTTAGTTGCCTCTTCCAAAAATTTGTCTTTGATAAAGTAAGACTGGATACAAACTCCTTTTTCCCTATAGTTATCTAGTGCAGGACCTATTTCCTTCAAAAATTTTTCTTCTTCAATTTGGGGATTCTTTCTTGAAACAGTGAGAATAAATAGAACGTAGACCTTAGCCTGCAACCGAATCGCTAGCTCTCCGGCATAAAATAGCGGATTTAGTGAAAAACATTGATTACTCAATGTAACTAAAATACATGGTGTCATGCCTTTTGGTTAAGGCAAAAGATATACCAAAGAAAAAAATAGCTGAATTATAGGAAATTTATAGATAATTTAGAGATAAAAAAGTGTGTTTTTTGTTCCAAATTGAAACAAAAATTAGTTTCAGAATGAAACATCAGGATTTTATAAACCGTATTTTTTCATTCTTCGCCAGAGAGTAGTGCGAGAAAGGCCTAAAATTTTGGCTGCTTTATGTTTATTATAACCTGTTTGTTCTAAAGCCTTTTTAATATAGTACTTTTCTTGTTCAACTAAAGGTGAAACCTCGTTTGGTTCTTCGGCCTTTACTTCAAAGGCATTTAGGTCAGGAGGAAGATCACAGACATCTATTTCCTCCTTTTCAGTCAAGGCAACGGCCCTTTCAATTATATTCTCCAACTCTCGTACATTTCCAGGGAAGGGATAGTTTAATATCTTAGCCAGAGCCCTTTCTGTAACACGAAGAATCTGTTTACCAAAAAGAGCATTATATTTACACAAAAAATGATTTATAAGCAAAGGGATATCTTCCTTTCTTTCTCTTAAGGGTGGTAAAACGAAATTGACTACATTCAACCTATAAAACAAATCCTCTCGGAACTTACCTTCTTCTACCATCTTTTTTATATCACGGTTGGTAGCAGCAATAATCCGAATATTTAAGGGAATTGGCTTAATTCCTCCTACCCGAAGGATCTTTTTTTCCTGAAGTACCCGTAAAAGTTTAACCTGCATGGAAAGAGGCATTTCTCCAATTTCATCTAGAAAAACTGTCCCTCCATTAGCTGATTCTAATAAGCCTATTTTGGTATGAAAAGCCCCAGTAAAAGCCCCTTTTTCATAACCAAAGAGTTCACTGGTAATAAGTTCTTCAGTAAAGCCCCCACAATTGAAAGAAACAAAAGGTGCCTGTTTACGAGGACTACGATAGTGAATAGCTTTAGCTACTAATTCCTTTCCTGTGCCTGTTTCTCCTTGAATTAGAACATTGCAATCAATAGGTGCAACTTTGATAATTAACTGATATATCTTTTGCATTTTTAAACTTTTTCCAACTAGTTCAGTAAAAGTATATCTAGCTAATGTTTCTTTTAATTGTTTATTTTCGGAAACCAGAAAAATTTTTTCTTTAGCCTTATGGACAAGTGTACGGAATTCATCTAATTTAATGGGTTTGGTTATGTAATGAAACGCTCCCATCTTTGTAGCCTCAATGGCTGATTCTATTGACCCATAGGCAGTAATCATAATTACTTCTGTTTCCGGAGAGACAGCCTTGATTTGTTCTAAAACTTGAAGACCGTCTAACTTGGGTAGTTTAAGATCTAAAATTACCAAATGAAATTGATGAGAAGAAATTTTTCCTAACGCTGTTTCTCCGTCTAAAAAGGTTTCTACTTCATAACCCTCTTTTTCTAAAACTTTCTTTAAACGCTTACAGACAATTTCTTCGTCATCTACAACTGCTATTTTGATTTTAAATTGATTTTCCATGTTATGCTTCTACTGGTAAGAGAATAGTAAAAGTAGTGCCTTCATTAATCTTGCTATCAACCAATAATTTGCCTTTATGTTTTTTTATAATACCATAAGTTACAGCCAAACCCAAACCTGTTCCGTTCGTTTTAGTGGTAAAAAAAGGCTCAAAAATCCGAGGTAAATACTCCTCGGGGATACCTTCTCCAGTATCTGCTATCTCAATCTTAATAAAATTACCCTCCCTTACCCCTGTGATAAGCAGGGAACCACCTTTTGACATTGCCTGGATAGCATTTTCAATAAGATTGATGAATATCTGTCTTAAGCTAGTCGGGTCTCCTTTGGTAAGAGGCAAATCTTGAACTATATCTATCTCCAGTTCAATGTGATTAAGCTTCATTTGATTTTGAAATAATTTCACCACATCACTGATGATTTTTTGAATGTCTACCTTCTCCTTTGTTAAAGGTCTTGCTCGAGAAAAGTCCAATAGATTTCCAACAATATCTGTGGAACGCCGAGCCTGCTGTAGGATATCAACCAGATATTGTTTTTGCTCAGGATTTAGAACCGTTCCGAATTCTTCCAAAAATAATTCAGCCGTAATGATAATGTTATTTAAAGGATTATTCAATTCATGCGCTATCCCAGCGGTAAGGGTACCGATAGAGGCCATTTTTTTAGACTGAATTATTTCTTGATGTCTCAAGTCTAACTCCTGGATCATTTTATTTAAAGCATCTACTACTACACTGATTTCCGACAATGTTTCTTTTGGTCTAGGAAATGAAGAAAAATCACCTCTACTAATTTGATCGGCAGATTGCTGAATAAAATGCAAAGGGCGAATAATTTGATGAGCTACTATGTAAATAAGTAAAGAAGCCATAAACACAACCACAAAGCCAAAATAGAAAGTAATATGTCGGGATAAACTAAGGGCTTTATTAATATCCTGTTTTACCCTCTTATTTAAATAAATAGAAACATCAACAATTTCTTTGCCCATCTCCCTGAGTTTTTGTGATTTTGCACCATTTTCATGGGGATTAAGATGGCTAAACAATTCCTGATACTGACTTAGGAGACCCTGTAATTTTTCATAATAAGGGAAACCAATTAATTTCTGAATTTCCCTCTTATTTCCCCTTAAGAGGTCTTTTGCTTTTTGGATATATAACAACGTATTTTTATAAGCACCTTTTTCTCTATAAAGGAAAAAGTTTTTTTCATATCGCCTTGTTTCTAATACATCGTTAAGGAACTCACCATTTCTTTCTAAAAATGCTATATTTTGATCTATTTTTTTCACATTCCAGCGATCAATGGCTACACCACATATGGTTAATACAAAAAATATGAAGGATACAAAGGCAATACGCCATCTAACTGAGTGCCACCATTTAAGCTTATTTATCATGATTTATTTCTAAAACTAAAACACTTCTGATATTATAAAACCCCTAGAGGAGGCGTTTTATCATTTTTCACCCAAACTTTAAAAATCATATATCTTATCCATACTAACCTGTGGCATTTTTTAAAAATAAGGATTAAATTTTTAAACTTTTGCGAAATATTGTAAACACCCATCTTACCATCAGTCAAGTCCTTAACCTTCCTCCTTAGAGTTTTTAAAATCATTCCCTTGCCTACATATTGGGTTTTAGGTATTCTCTAGACATCTTCAGTACTTTTATTTTCCTTGGTCTTACAGCCACCTTGGAGCAGGACAGCAACAATGTCACCAATGCCTGGTATGCTTAAGTAGTAAGGTAATTTTATCTTCTTTAACAAAGGATTTAATCCTTTTTTCTAAATCATTTATCTTTTTTGTAATTTCTTCTATAAGATCAAGGTATCCACTACACGTTTTAACGTTACTTTTACAAGGGCTATTCTAAACCTTAGAAGATTTCTTAAATCTCTGGTTTCAAAACCAGGCGTATAAGCCTTTGGGGTAAGACCTGAACGAAGTAGATGAGCAAGAGTATTTGAATCAATAGAATCTGTTTTAATCCTTGCCTCTGCTATTGCCCTTGTTTTAAGTGGATGAGCAAGTATTGCTTCATCTACAAAAGGAGATATCTCATCATAAAAATAAACCCAATTAAAAGTAGCTTCCATAACTGCTTTTGGAATGTTTACACGTTGGAGCGTTTTCATGTTATCATACTGTGCGTAAGGTCAGTTACTATATTTGACCGTTTTCTTTTAAAGTTATTACGGTTTTGAGGAGCTTAATCTTTCTCTTTAGAAAGCTTTTAAAAATTCTGGGAAAGTCCTGAAATTTTATCAGGTTGACAAAATTGGGTTGATTGACATAGTATAAAATTGGCTAAAAAGTGAAATGAGTAACAAAAATCTAACCACCCAAGATAAGTCCAGATATATTCTAGCTATTACAGGTGCCAGTGGAGTTATTTATGCCAAAACATTAATAGAGTATTTTTATAAAAATAAGTTACCTTTAACCTGCTTGGTTTCCCATATAGGTGAGAAGGTTTGGGAATGGGAAATAGGTAGCTCTATTTCTGAGACTTTACCCTCTGAAATTACTATTTATTTTGAAAACGACTGGTGGTCACCTGTAGCCAGTGGAAGTGTGAAGGCCAAAGCCATGGTAATCATGCCCTGTTCTATGGGCACCTTAGCCGCTATTGCCCATGGTTTGGCTAAAAATGTGATTATTCGAGTGGCAGATGTGATGTTCAAGGAAAAAAGACCTTTGATTTTGGTGCCTAGAGAAACGCCCTTAAACATTATCCATCTAAAAAATATGCTTACTCTTGCTGAAGCAGGAGCTACTATTCTACCGGCCATGCCTGGTTTTTATCATAAACCTAATACTGTTCAGGCTTTAGTAAACTTTGTAGTGGCTAGGGTATTAGACCACTTGGGACTGGTACATAATTTAATGCAATCTTGGGAAGAACTCTTCAAACAATCTTAACCATGTTTAAAAAAATCAAGATTATCCTAGAAATGATCAAGTTTGAACATAGTATTTTTGCCCTTCCTTTTGTTTATATTGGGGCCTTTTTGGCCCAAAGGGGTTTCCCTCCCTGGGACAAACTATTTTGGATTCTAGTGGCTGTAGTTAGTGCAAGGAGTGTGGCTATGGCCTTTAATCGTTTGGTAGACAAGGATATTGATGCCCAAAATCCCCGCACTAAAGATAGAACATTACCCAAAGGACTTCTCACTCCCAGATGGGTTATAGGATTTATTATCTTCTGCACATTCCTATTTTTCGTGGCTACTTACAATCTCAATCGCCTGGTATTTTATCTCTCTCCTGTTGCACTCTTTATAATAACTGGTTATTCCTATACCAAGAGATTTACCTGGCTTACTCACCTATTCTTAGGCATCGCTGATGGCCTTGCCCCTTTGGGGGGTTGGTTAGCCATCAAGCCTGTTTTCTCCATTGTTCCACTTTGGTTATTTTGGGGAGTGGCCTTTTGGATAGCCGGATTTGATATTTTATATAGTTGTCTTGATTATGAATTTGATAAAAAACAGGGACTTCATTCTATACCCGTAAGATTTGGTATCAAAAACAGCCTTTATCTTTCTACTTTTTTTCATATATTGACTGTTATTTGTTTTTATTATGTAGGCAAGGATGCTCAACTTAATCTTTTTTATTTTTATGGTTTAGGTGTAGTGAGTTTACTTCTTCTTTATGAACACTTGATTATCAAACCTCATGATTTTTCCAAGCTTACCATGGCCTTTTTTACAGTCAATGGTGTTATAAGTATATCTATGTTTTTTATTATTCTGGTTTCTTTATCATGTATATAAAAATTCCTCCTGGCCCAGCACTCCCAGAAATGGCTTTTATAATTTCCCATCCTTTAGATTTAAATTTATTCTTATCTTTTATGCCCAAACCAATTAAAAAAATCTCTATTTGTTTAGCCAAACTCTGCATTTTTCCCACTTTATCAGTCATTGGTCCTTGTCTAGGCAGACCTCAACTATTGGTTATTTTAGAGCATCTTAAGGCTTGGGGTGGAAAGAGCTTTTTATTTTTGGGTTGGTGTGGCGGGATTAGCCCTATTTTAAATATAGGGGATATTATATTACCTCATACTGCCACCAGTGAATACCAAGCCCCATCTCATGTCTCTCCTGGGTTATTTAAGAATTTTCAAATTAACATACCTTTTTCTTTTCATACAGGCACCGTTATTTCCGTAGATAATCCCTATGTCTTTGATTTAGAAAAAATCCATAATTATCAGAAACAAGGGATTATGGCCATAGATATGGAAACAGAGGCCCTTTTTAGGAGGAGCCCTGATTTAGGCATCAACTCTATTTCTTTACTAATAGTTTCTGATTTATTAACTCAGGCCCAATGGGAACAGGGTTTTTCTTCCCCTCAGTTTAAAAGCAGAAGGAAAATAGTATTAGAGTGGCTAAGTAGACTTTATTTTTAGCTGGCTTTATGTTATTTATGGGAAGATGATCAGTGCTAAACTAAGTGGGAGACTAGATAAATACATTATAAAATTGCTTCCTAAAAAATATTCTCCTAATACTTATACCTTGTTAGGGCTTGGTGTTACTGCTATTTCTAGTTTTTTTCTGGCCTTGGGTTATTTTAAGATAGGAGGAGCCCTCATTTTTTTGGCAGGTTTATTTGATATGGCCGATGGTGCCATTGCTCGGGCTACTGGAAGGGTTTCTGAATTTGGTGGTTTTCTGGATTCAGTTATTGACCGTTATGCGGATTTATTATTTTTCTTTGGCCTCTGCTTTTATTATTATCACAGCCGAGAAATTTTTCTTTTTATTTGTGTCCTCCTTACCATTGCTGGTAGTCTATTGACTTCTTATGCGCGGGCCAGGGCCGAGATATTTTTAGGTTCCAAATGTAATGTAGGTTTGGTGGAAAGACCCGAGCGTATTATTTTACTAGGTATTGGAGCAATATTTGATTTATTCATATATATTTTGCCTTTACTGGCTTTTTTAAGTAATATCACTGTGTTTCAGCGCATTTATTATGTCTGGCAAAAAACCACTTCCAGTAAAAAAGAGCTAGGGTGAAAACCCAGAATTCAAAACAAGAAAAGATAGAGATTTATCCCATGGGATGGATTGAATCTCCCATTACAGCTGTCCATAAAGGACCAGCCCAAGGCCAAGAGGCAAAGGTTAAGGGGAAAATTATTATTTTTAAAAAATTCATCTCCACTCTTAAAGGTCTAAGACCTGGAGATTACATCTGGGTTCTATGTTGGTTTCATCTAGCCAAAAGGGATGTGCTTCAGGTGCATCCACGACTAGCTAGGGAACAAGGGTTAGCAGGTGTATTTGCCAGCCGTAGTCAGGATAGACCAAATCCCATTGGTTTAGAATTGGTTAAAATTTTAAAAATAGAGCAAAACATCTTATGGGTGGAAGGGTTGGATGCCATAGATGGCACCCCAGTGTTGGATATAAAACTCCATTTTCCTCAAATAGATTGCCCTGAATACTAAAAGTTTGGGAACAAATTAAACATATTAGGGTCTATTTCTGGACTGGGACTAAATGTTTTATAAGTTATTTCGACAATAGTCCCCTGTCTATCTCGCATTTTCATACCACTTACCTGTCTAGAAGAATCATAACGGAAACAAATTCTACACAAAATTTCTCCTTTTCCTGTTTTAAAGGTAATTTTTTCTATTTTAAACCCTAATTTTCTTATCCAAATTTCCTCAATTAGATATCTCTTTCTATCCTTCAGCCAAATAAAATATTTGTCTTTTTCTGCTTTTATCTGGTAACGGTCAGGAGTAATAAGCCATATTTGATTTCCCAATAATGTTATCCACGCATCCATTGGTAAACCGTGAGGTAATAAAGACTTAAGGAACTCTGGTGGTTCTTCACTAGTGTAAATTCGGCCTTCTGGATAATAGAGAGAAACAAATTTATTTCCCTTTTTAATTACGGTGCATAAAGGCCAATCCAAGGAGGTAAACACATCTAATCTAAAGTTATTATTTGCTTTAACTAGTTGGATTTTTCCTATCCAACCATAACCTGTACGTTTAATTTTTAGCTTTCCTTCTAAGTAAAAATTTAAAATTTGTTCTTTTTTAATTACTTGCTTAAAAAGCGGTGAAATAGGCTGAGGTTGATAAGATACACAGGCCACAATGGTAAAAAAGATTAAGCACAAAATACTTTTAAAACCAAACATTAAGAATTTTTCTCAAGAATTTGCTCTAATTTTTTAATCTTTAAAAGAATGTTTTCTGGATTATCAGGCTTAAGTTTTAAGGCTTGGCGATAGTATTTTAACGCTTCTTGATAAAGACCATTTTTGGAATAAACATCTCCTAAATGTTCAGTAATAATGGGGTCTTTAGAGGCTAATTTATGAGCCTTTTTTAAAATTTCTAATGCCTTTTTGTATTCACCTCTTTGATAATATACCCAGCCCAAACTGTCTATAATATAGCCATCTTCAGGTTTTATTTCTAAGGCCCTTTTTATTAACCTTTCTGCCTCTTCTAAATTTTTGCCCATTTCGGCATAAGTGTAACCAAGATAATTAAGGGCCTCCGCATGGTTAGGGTCTAAGGAAATGGTCTGACGCATTTCTTTAATGCACATATCTTTTGATTGCATTTTGTCATAAACCACACCCAGGCGGAAGTGAATAGAGGCATCCTGCGGAAAGGTCTTTACCGCTTTTTTGAGCACTTCTAATGCCCTTTGGTAATCCTTTTGGTCTTCCAAAATCTCTGCCAATACTATATAAGGCAATGGTTTCTGCGGGTATTGAATTATAATATGTTCCAATTTGGCAATGGCTTCAGATATTTTACCCTGGTTTTTCAAAAGATAAGCACTATAAATAATTCCATTTACATAAATAGGTGAAGAGGGAGGAATCTTTTTTAATATATTTAAGGCCTGGTCTATTTTTTCCATTCCTTCATAAGCAGAGGCCAGATAGTATCTAATTTCATCTTTTTTAGGAAATAGTTTTAATAAAGGTTTAAGATATGCTATAGCCTCAGAGTATTGTTTTTCACGAAGCCAAAATAGAGCTATTTCAAACTTATCTCCTGGTTTCTCAGCTAAAGAAGAAAGTAAGGTTTTTGCTTTTTTAAGTTTATTTTCTTTGAGATAAAGCTGGGCTAAAAGAAAAGCCACATTTAAATTCTTGGGATTTTCTTTCAAGATACCTTTATAAATCTCCTTTGCCTCTTTAAATTTCTTTTGATTTTCTTTTAATTTGGCTAGAGTTAAAAGGGCGTCCTCAAAATGGGGATTTAATTCTATAGCCTTTTTTAAATATTTTTCGGCTGATTTATATTTTTTTAGGGAAAAATAAGTATTCCCCAAATAGTAATAAACATAAAAGGAATTAGGGTCTAACTCAAGTAGCTTTTGAAAGGCATCTATTGCCCCTTGATAATCTTTGGTGTGGGTGTAAAGATTAGCTAAGTAAAAAGCGGCCTTTTTATTTTGGGGTGATATTTCTAAAATTCTCTTACATTCATTAATGGCATTCTGGTAATTTTCTTGATTAGTATAAATCCACACTAACATAAATCTAGCTTCTATATTTTCTGGTTCTAACTTTAAAATATGGTCTGCCCAGTATTTGGCTTGTTTTAATTCTCCTTTTTGCAAATAAATTTGAGTTAAATTCAAGATCACACTTGTTGCTTTAGGGTCATAAACAAGTGCCTTTTCAAGAAAATCGATAGCTTCTTCTATGTCTCCTTGATGAAGGTATTGTTGCCCTTTGATGAAATAATAATAAGCAAGAGAGCGATCAACTGGTTTTTGAGATAAATCTGACTGGCTTTTAGCCTTTAAACAACACAAAAAGATAACTAAACTTAAACATAAACTTATAATTTTGATTTTCATTATTCTTCCTTTCAAAACCTTGTGGTTAGGGCTTCTTGATAATCTGGGAATTCCTCTTTCAAATAATTTCTTAGTTTTTCAATTAACCTCGCCTCAATCTGTCTAATTCTTTCTCTAGAAACATGGTGTCTTTTACCTATTTCTTTAAGTGTAAGAGGTTTATCTGCTAACAAACGTAATTCTAAAATATCTTTTTCCTTAGGAGAAAGTTCTTTTTTAATGACCTCTATTTTTTGAGCTACTAGTTCTTTAATTTCATTCCTTGCCCAGATTTCTTCTGGGGATTTCTCTGGTAAGGGAATAACTTCCTTAAAAGTGTCTTTTGTTTCAGGATTAAGGGGTGCATCCAGAGAAAATTCGCCTCCTTCCATACGTTGTTCCATTTCAATAACATCCTTTTCTCGCACATTAAGCTTTTTAGCGATTAATTTAGGGATAGGTTCATAACCTAGCCGGGTCAAATTTTGTTTTTCTTTCTGAAGGTTATAAAACAATTTTCGTTGGGCCTGAGTAGTGCCTACTTTTACTAATCGCCAATTATCCAAGATAAATTTTAGAATATAGGCCTTAATCCAAAAAGATGCATAATAAGGAAAGCGAATGCCTTTATCTGGGTCATACTTTTTTAAACCCATCATGAGCCCAATATTTCCTTCTTGAATTAAGTCCATCAAATTGCTTGCCCAGAAACTTTGAAACTCCAAGGCAATCTTTATTACTAGACGAAGATTTGAAGTAATAAGCTTAAAAGCCGCTTCCTTGTCTTTTTTTTCTTTATAAAGGTGAGCTAAACGAAATTCTTCCTCAGGTGTAAGTAAAGGATATTGGTTAACTTCCCACAAATACCTCTGAATAATAGCGGCACCAGAGGGGGGAACCAAAGTATTTTTCACCTCTGGTGGTGACAAAGAGGGTATTTCTTGAACCTCTACTTCTTCCATAAAATCGTTTTCTTTATCAAACTTTTTCATAAAAATTATGTTACCACAGAGAGACAGGGTTGCCAAGGTAGGTATAAAATGACAAATTAGTTAAAATATGCAGTCAATGCAGAAATTCAATCAACAACTGGAAATCTTTTCTTTTTGCTCTCCCCAAGAGTTTAAGTCTTTTTTAGTCTCATTGATAAATGTGTATCTTTCTGGATATAAAGGATTAGAAGGATATGCCTATACTGACAAGGGAGATGTGAAAAGGTATTTGAAATGGCTTTATAAAAAGGATCCAGAGGCATTTTTTGTAGCTAGTTTGAAAAATAAAACAGTGGGCTTTGTCAGTGGTTGCCGTTACTGGCACGATAGAATATATGGAGAAATCGGAGAACTGCATGAAATAGTAGTAGATAAATCCTTTCAAGGACAGGGAATTGGTAAGGCACTGCATGAAACCATGTTGTCATTTCTTTTCAAGTATCATAGGATAATAGGACTTTGGGTAGGAGAGAAAAATAAAAAGGCCATAAAATTTTACCAGGATTCTGGATTTAAGATTGTTGGTCAGGTAGGTAAATGGTTCAGGATGATAAAAGAGAAATAATTCAATTATTGCTTACCCTTCTTTCTATTCCCAGTCCCAGTGGGGAAGAAATGCCTTTATTACAATGGATAGAAACCTATCTATATAATTGTGATTTCAAGACCTATTGGCAAAAAGTAACAGATAATAGGGCTAATTTGTGTGCTTATCGTGGACATCCCCAATACCTCATAGCTACTCATGTGGATACAGTTCCTGCTTGGGGTCACCCTTATGCATTTTCACCCAAAATTGAAGGAGGAAAAATTTGGGGAAGAGGGGCCATAGATACCAAAGGTCAACTGGCTGCCTTACTTAAGGCCATAAAGGAAACAGATGCTTCTTGTGCCATAGCCCTTTTTATAGATGAGGAAGAAGAGGGATTGGGTTCAGAGAAATATATTCCTCCCTTTTCATTTAAAGGAGCAGTGGTATTAGAACCCACTAATCTATCTTTGGCCATAGCTGAAGCAGGTAATATTGAGATTTATTTAAAGATTAAAGGTAAGGCTGCTCACGGTGCTTTGTTTGGTAGAGGGAAAAATGCCATAGAAGTCTTTTGTGATTTTTATCAAAGGCTAAAATTATTACCTGATTTGCAATATTCTCATTCTTTTTTTAAATATTCAGGTATAAATATTGGGAGAATAAAGGGGGGTATTGATTGTCAATTGGTAGCAGAAGATTGCGAGGCTGAAATAGATATCCCTGTTTTGCCTGGAAATGATTTAGAAAAAGTTTGGCAAGAAATTAAAGATTTGTTAAATGAATTTCCCCTTACCTGGGAATTGAAGTCATTTGATGCTCCTTGGGAGATTTCGCCTCAAGAACAAGTAGTAAAAAGATTGGTAGAATGCATAGAAGCAGAGATGTTTGTTAGTTTTAGCGGTATGAACGCCTGGACAGATGCAGCCAATTTATTCAAAAAGGGAATTCCCAGTGTGGTTTTTGGGGTAGGAGATTTGGCCTTGGCCCATACTGCTGATGAGCATGTGGATATAGAAGAAGTGTTAAAGTTGAGCAGAATTTTAAAAAGATTTTTGGAAGTCTAAAAACTAATGGAAAACACTTTTTTATCGGTAATCATTCCTGCTTATAATGAGGAAGCACGCATTAAAAATACTCTAGAAAAAATCCATTCTTACTTAAAAAACCAGGATTACACCTATGAGATAATAATAGTAAATGATGGAAGCACAGATAATACATGGGCATTAGTAAATGAAATAGCTCAAAAAATAAAAGAAGTTAGGATTTTAAAAAATGAAAAAAACAGAGGTAAAGGATTTACTATAAAAAAGGGGTTTTTGAATGCCAAAGGGAAATATCTACTTTTTACTGATGCTGATCTTTCTACTCCCATTGAAGAAGTGGAAAAACTTATATCTTGGTTAAAAAAAGGATATGATATTGCTATTGGCTCAAGGGCTCTAAAGGAATCTCATATCCAGATTCATCAACCCTGGTATCGTGAACTAGCAGGCAGAATTTTTAACCTTTTTGTTCAGGCTATGGCTGTGCCAGGAATAAAGGATACTCAATGTGGTTTTAAGTGTTTTGCTCAAAAGGCTGCCTTAGAGATTTGTGAAAGACAAAAAATAGAAAAATTTAGTTTTGATGTAGAAATGCTTTATATAGGCAGAAAACTTGGTTATAAAATCAAAGAAGTCCCTATTTGCTGGTTTAACAACCCTCATACCAAGGTAAATTTCCTCAAAGATGGGTATAGGATGTGCCTGGATTTGATAAGAATTAGGCTTAATGAGTTAAAGGGAATGTATGATTAATGAAAAAAAGACCCTCTTTATAGTTTTGATAGGGTATGTATTTATTACATTATTAATGACTTATCCGCTTGTTTTTCACCTCACCACCCACATTCCGGGAGATGCAGGAGACGGACATCAAAATCTATGGAATATATGGCACTTTAAAAAAAGACTGCTTAATTTTCAAAATCCATTTTATACCAACTATCTTTATTACCCTATTGGGGTTAAACTCATTTTTCATACATACGGTGTATTTAACAATCTACTTGTTTTACCATTTAATAATATAGTTTTGGCCTATAATTTTATTGTTTTATTTTCCTTTGTTATGTCTGCTATGGGGATGTATTTTCTTTCATTTTACCTAACACAGGATAAGTTTGGTTCGTTTATTGCTGGAGTTATCTTTTCCTTTTGTCCTTATAAATTTGCTCACCTATTAGGTCACCTAAATTTAGTATCTACAGAGTGGATTCCATTTTATATTTTGTATTTAATAAAAACATTTAAAGAGCCGTTTAGTTATAAAAACATTTGTCTAGCAAGCATATTTTTTCTCTCTACCATTCTTTGTTCCTATTATTATGTTTTTTATCTTATAATATTTACTACTTTATTTTTTACTTTTGAAGTTAAAAATAGGATATTCACCAAAAGAACTTTCTTTCTGATACTCTTTATCTTCATTTCAGTATTTCCTCTCTTAGTTATGGGATTTCAAGCATATTTAGAAGGTGATTTTATAAAAGGAAGTGGCTATAAACAGTTTTCAGCAGATTTATTGGCCTTTTTTATCCCAAGTCCTCTTCATCCTCTGTTTGGTCCTTATGTCAAACCTATTTATTCTGCATTTCGAGCCGGCGGAACCGAGGGAATAGTTTTTATGGGTTATATTGTTTTGGCATTATTTATTTACAGCGTCCTTTCTTCTCAAAGAAAAAAACTTAAATTTTGGCTAATCTCTGCTTTGTGTTTTTTTATTCTTTCCTTAGGTCCTATGCTTCAAATATATGGACATGGCATTTTCCTCTTACCATACCAACCTTTATACCATCTGCCTTTAATAGGTGCTTTCCGGGTCCCCAGTAGATTCGATATCATGCTCACTTTATGTTTAGCTATTATTGCTGGTTATCAAATAAAACTTTTCTTATCAAAATTTTCTTTAAAAAAGAGATTTATCTTAACCTCTATTTTCTCTGCATTTATCATATTTGAATATGCTGCTTTTCCTTATCCCTTGGACCCCTGGCCATCAAGCAGATTGGCCCATGATATAAAACCTGCATTTAAAGGTCCATCAAAAGGTTCTATTTTATTTATTCCCTTTGGTGATTGTGGTCAATATGGGGCGGCAACACTTATGTACTTTCAAACTATCTTCAATCGGCCCATGCTTGGAGGATACATTTCACGGACTCCGCCTTGGCTGGTAAATTATTATGAAAATGCCCCTATTATAGGCACAATAAAAAAACTAGCTAGGGGAAACCAAGTAAGTAAAGAAAGGATAATTAAGGATAGAGAATTAATAGAAGAAATGATAAGACTTTACAATATTCAATATATTGTAGGTATTAAGGAATTTCTCAATGAATCTTTAATAGAATATTGCACTACAATATTTAGTCAACATGTTATTTCTTGCAAAAAGCTTGATGATATTTTAATAATATGCCCTTTAAGACCAATACCTCCTTCAAAAGGTCTTAGGATAGATTTTTCAAAATATGCTTCAAAACTCTACATTATAAAAGGGTTAACAGATGGGTTGGTTTCAGAAAAACATATTAAATTAGCTCAAAAGAAAGGTTCTTTCCTTATTCTTCCTCCTTTAGGAAAAGGCAGTCATAAATTGATATTAAAAATGAAATCTTTTACTGATAAGGGTGAAATTAATATCTTTTTAAATAAAGAGAAAGTTCTTCAACGAAAACTAAGCAAGGGAAATTTAGTCTTTGAATTTAAGCCATCTGAAAATTTAGCTCAAAAACATAACTTTTTAGAGCTTAAATATAAAAATGTTCCCTCTTTAAAAAAATCAGATTATCAAAATAATTTTATCTATTGCCCAGATAAAAAAGCCTTGCCTCTATCCTTTATTTCTCTTGAAATCACCTCCAACCTACCATCATTACCCCAACCATGATGGTAAATATTCCCAACCACTGCATAGGAGAGATAGTTTCACCTAAAAATAGCCTGGAACCTAAGGCCACAAAGACATATCCTAAACTGAGTATAGGATAGGCATAACTGAGCTCAAATTTTGATAACACCACTATCCAAAGAAGCATACTTATTCCATAAAGACTCACTCCTGTGATGAAAAAAGGAGAAGAGATAAGAAATAAAATATTCTCTTGGCAAGAAACAGCCCTTTTTAAAAAAAGCTGGGCTATTACCCCTAAGAAAACACAAAGCAAGAGTAAAAAAACACTTTTTAGCCTTGAAAGAGGAAAAATATGCCTATACAAATTGAACTAACTCCTAACCAGCGATGTAAAGGTACTTTTTCTTTAAAACCAATTTTGCCTACCAGTGTTATAATAACATAACTCAAAGAAAGCATGGGATAGGCTATAGATAATTTTACTGTCCTTAAAACAAACAACCAGCTCAACATGCCTAAAGCTAGACTTATGCCTGCTAGAAGCACATAAGGTGTTGAGAAAATTTTGATAAAAATTCTTTTAACACAATTAATATTTCTGGAGGCCAATTTTTGGAATATCTGACCTAGAGAAATAAACACTATGGTTGCACTTATAAGGGAAATTTCTACAATATCCATTTAATTTTAGAACTGTAACAAGCCTCTATCGAGATGTCAATCTTACTTGAAAAATAACCAATGGTGCCGAAGGCGGGATTTGAACCCGCACGAGGAACCCCTCACCAGACCCTGAACCTGGCGCGTCTGCCGTTCCGCCACTTCGGCCTTGCTTTTTCTTTAAAATTTTTTATAAAGAAAAATCTTTTTTGTCAACAAGGTATAGAAATGGAAATTGTTAATTCGGTGAATGAGATCACTAAGCCTTTTTTGAATGCCGTGGTGACGGTAGGTAACTTTGATGGTGTCCATTTGGGACATCAAATGTTATTTAAAAAAGTCATAGAAAGGGCTCAAGATATTGGAGGCACATCTGTTGTCTTTACCTTTGACCCTCATCCAGTGGAAGTTTTAAAGGGAATACATGTCCCAGTTATCACTCCCCTCCCTCGAAAAATGGAACTCATAGCCAGTAAAGGCATTGAAGTAGCTATATGTCAGCCTTTTACCTTGAAGTTTGCTCAGATTACGGCCGAAGAGTTTGTAAAAGATATCTTGATGCAAAAAATTGGCATGAAAGAAATAATTGCTGGTTATGATTATAGCTTTGGCAAAGGGAGAGAGGGAAACTTAGAACTCCTTAAAAAATGGGGAGATGAGTTGGGATTTAAGGTGCATGTAGTAGGGCCAATAAAGGTAAATGGAGTGGTGGTAAGTAGCACTAAGGTAAGAGAATTGATCCAAGAAGGCAAAGTAGAAAAAGTAAGAAAATTCTTAGGCCGTTATTACCAAGTGACTGGTAAGGTTATCCGAGGAAGGGACCGCGGAGGGAGGCTTTTGGGCATTCCTACGGCTAATCTGGCCTTGGTAAATGAGGTCTTTCCCAAGCTTGGCGTTTATGCTGTGGAAGTGATTTATCAGGGGAAAAAGTACCAGGGTGCGGCAAACATCGGCTTTAGCCCTACTTTTGGCAATAATGCCCTCTCGGTTGAGACCCATATTTTGGATTTTAATCAAGATATTTATGGAGAAGAGATTAAAATAAACTTTGTTAAAAAATTGCGTGATGAAAGGAAGTTTTCCCGTGTGGAGGAATTGGTTACTCAAATTAAAAAAGACATTGAGACCGCTAGGAAGATATTATCTCAATTTTCTATTGCTTAGCCTTGTTTTAAACCTGTCTTCTAGCTGGGCTATAATACGTCCCTCAGCAGTAGCAGGGAAATGGTATAGAGAAGACCCCAAGGCACTTAAAGCCCAGATAGAGACTTTTCTAAAAGACGCAAAATTGCCTTCCTTACCATCAAAGATTAATGCCCTGATTGTCCCCCATGCAGGCTATCGGTTTTCTGGCCCGACTGCGGCTTATGCTTATAAGGCCATTGCCGGGCGAGGCTATAATCGGGTGGTGATTCTGGCCCCTTCTCATTATGCCCATTTTTATGGAGCATCTACTTTAGATGTGGTTGCTTATGAAACGCCATTAGGACAAGTGCCTGTGGATAGGAAAGTAGTGAAGGCATTATTAAAAAATCCTTTGTTTAAAGAACGTACTATGGCCCACTTAAGGGAACATGCCATTGAGGCCCAACTGCCCTTTCTACAAATAGTTTTAAAGGATTTTAAGATTGTTCCTATCTTGATTAGTGAGGTAAAGGATGAAGATATTTTTATCCTGGCAGATATTTTAAAAAAAGTCTTGGGCAAAGATATAAAAAATACCCTTTTTATTGCCAGCTCTGATTTTACCCACTTTGGTCCTATGTATGGTTATGTGCCTTTTAAAGAAAATATTTCAGAAAAAATCAAAAAAATGGATATGGAGGCAGTTGAGTTTATTAAAAAGGGTGATTCCAAAGGATTGTTAGATTATTACCATAAAACAAAAATCACTATTTGTGGCATTTATCCCATCGCTATTACTATTTCTTCTTTAGCTAAACAGCCTAAGGGATTTCTTTTACATTATACGACTTCTGGAGAGATATTAAGCAATTACAGTAACTCTGTGAGTTATGTAGCCATGCTTTTAGATGAGCCTGGATTGAATCAGAATGAAAGGGAAAACTTGTTAAAATTGGCCCGATTTACTTTAAAATATTACTTTAATCATGGTCATCCTCCTGCGGTTGAGGAAATTCCCATAAAAGTTTCTCCTGTCTTAAAAGAGAAAAAAGGGGCATTTGTTACCTTAAAAAAACACGGACAATTGAGGGGATGCATTGGATTTATAAGACCCATTTTCCCTCTTTATAAAACCGTCATGCAAGCAAGTCTTCAGGCAGCCTTTGCTGACCCTCGTTTTTTACCTTTACGTCAGGAGGAATTGAAAGAAATAGACATTGAGATTTCTGTGTTGGGGCCCATTATTCCTGTAAAAAAAGTTGAAGAGATAAGAGTTGGTCGTGATGGACTTATCATTAAAAAAGATGGTCAGCAGGGACTACTTTTACCTCAGGTGGCAACTGAATTTAATCTGGATCGGCTAAAATTTTTAGAGTTGACTTGTAAAAAAGCAGGTCTTTCTCCCTCAGCCTGGAAAAAAGGGGCATCTATTTACCGCTTTACGGCTGAGGTGTTTGGAGAGAAGAAACATTAAACGGGAGTTTTGGGCTGGCAACTTAAGTTGACAATCCCTTTTTTTTATGCTATTTTCACCTACGTTTTATTGAGAAAGGGTAAAAATGCAACAATTGAAGGGTGGTTTTTATTATTTTAGCTATTTTGATTTGGGTCTGCCCACTGTTTCATAACCAAGGCCCAATTGCGATAATGGCCGTGGGCAGACCAGTGCCCACGGCTGAAAGGAAAGCCGTGGAGAGAACCTTCACGGCTTTTTTATTATTTATAAAATAGGAGGTTAAAAGATGGGAATGGAATTAGCAGGCAAGCAAATCGGCAAAAGGATCAGGCTAGAGCGAATCTTCGATCGGGAGACAGGTAAAACCGTAATTATTCCAATGGATCATGGGGTTACAGTGGGTCCTATTCCGGGTTTGACTGATATGAAAGAGATTATCAACCAGGTGGCCCTAGGAGGTGCCAATGCCATTGTCATCCACAAAGGGATTGTCACTGCTGGACATAGAGGGGGTGGTCCTGATGTGGGTCTTATCATTCACCTTTCAGGTAGCACTTCTTTATCTCCCTTCCCAAATACAAAAACTCTAGTTTGCACAGTAGAGGAGGCTATAAAACTAGGTGCAGATGCAGTTTCTATCCATGTTAACTTGGGAGATGAAAATGAAAGGGAAATGCTGAGAGATTTTGGAGAGGTTTCTAAAAAGGCCTTAGATTGGGGGATGCCTTTATTGGCTATGGTTTATCCTAGGGGACCAAAGATTAAAGATAGTTATGACCCTGATACCATTGCTCATTGTGCCAGATTAGGAGCTGAGTTAGGAGCAGATGTAGTAAAAGTGTCTTATACCGGATCAGAGGAAACTTTCAGAAAGGTAGTAGAAGGTTGCCCAGTGCCAGTAGTGATTGCTGGTGGTCCAAAAATGAATTCGGATAGAGAGGTAATAGAAATGGTCAAAGGGGCAATAGAAGCTGGAGGTGCAGGTGTTTCTATTGGAAGGAATGCCTTTCAACATGCAAATCCCACCAAAATAGTAAGGGCTATTGCTCAAGTGGTCCATAAAAATGTCAGTGTAGAAGAAGCCTTAAAAGAATTGGAGGGTTAAAATGAAACAGGTTTGGGTAAAGGTAATACCATGGCAAAAAAAATTGGTAACCACGGCCATTGAAGGTGGGGCCGATGCCATTTTGGTAGAGAAAGGTAAAACAGAGGCGGTTCATGCCTTAGGCCGCATCAAAACCATAGCCCCAGACGGTGACTTGAAGATAGATAAAGACGTCATCTTTGCAGAAATAAAAAGCAAGGAAGACGAAGAAAGGGTTTTAAAACTTACCAAAACAGCTATAGTGGTAGTTACAGCCAAGGACTGGAAGATTATTCCTTTAGAAAATCTGGTTGCCCAAACAAATAACTTATTTGCTGAAGCTGCTACAGTGGAAGAAGCAAAAACATTATTAGGCGTATTAGAAAAAGGAGTAGATGGTATTTTAGTAAACACTACTAATATCAATGAATTAAAAAAGATACTGGATTTGGTGAAAAAATGGTCAGAGAAATTAGAGCTTTATTCAGGAAAGGTAACCCTTATTAAACCCTTAGGAATGGGATATAGAGTATGTGTGGATACCTGCGATTTAATGGAAATAGGTGAAGGGATGTTGATAGGTAATAGTAGTGCAAGCATGTTTTTGGTTCATGCGGAGAATATAGAAAATCCTTATGTGAGTCCCAGGCCATTTAGGGTCAATGCAGGCCCAGTGCATGCTTATATTAAGGTTCCAGGGAATAAGACAAAATACTTATCTGAATTAAAGGCCGGAGATGAAGTATTGATTGTCAATGCTAAAGGGGAAACCAGGACAGGGATTGTAGGCCGAGTAAAAGTAGAAAGACGTCCCTTGCTCTTGGTAGAGGCAGAGGTAGATGGTCAGAAGGTGAGCACCATTTTACAAAATGCAGAGACTATCCGCTTGACTACACCAAAAGGCAAACCTATCTCTGTAGTCCAGTTGAAGCCTGGAGATGAAGTAGTGGTGGCTATGGAAAAGGGAGGGAGACATTTTGGCCATAAGATAGAAGAAACTATTATGGAAAAATGATGCCTATTGATGCAGAAACCAGTTTATATGGTATTATTGGCCATCCTGTAAGGCATAGCTTAAGCCCGATTATTCAAAATTTGGCGTTTACTTCCTATAATATAAATGCTGTTTATCTGGCCTTTGAGGTAACTGAGCTTTCTGGGGCCATAAAAGGGGTGAAGGCCTTAGGCATAAAGGGCTTGAGTGTAACTATTCCCCACAAGATAAATATTATGTCTTTTTTGGATGAAATAGATATAATGGCTCAAAAAATTGGAGCTATAAATACAGTAGTAAATAGAGATGGCTATTTATTGGGATTTAATACCGATTGGTTAGGGGCCTTACTTAGTCTAAAAGAAAAAACAGAGATAAAGGGGAAAAGATTTGTTATTTTGGGTGCCGGTGGAGCAGCTAGGGCCATTGCCTTTGGGTTAAAAAAAGAAGGGGCAGAAATAATTATCGTTAATCGCACTTATGAAAAAGGCTGTGCTTTGGCCAAAGAGATAAATGCCCATGCCTTCCCTTGGGAAAAATTACCTGTGCTAGCTGGTGATGTGCTCATTAATACTACTCCCATAGGAATGTGGCCAGAGATAGATACTTCTCCAGTGGATGAAAAGGTATTAGCCAAATTTGAGCTAGTGATGGATACGGTATACAGACCATTAAAGACTAAACTCCTTCAAATGGCGGAAAAGATGGGTTGTAATACCATTGGCGGATTAAAAATGCTCATTTATCAAGGGGCAGAACAATTCCGTTTGTGGACAAAAAAAGAACCGCCAGTAGAAAAAATGTTGAAAGTGGCTGAAAAATTTTTGGAAAAGGAAAATTGAAAAAGCTAATCACTCCTATCTCAAATCACCTAAAACTTACCATCACTGTTCCTGGCTCGAAGAGCCTTACCCATCGGGCATTGATTACGGCTGCTTTGGCCAAAGGCCATTCTACTCTGGAAAACATTCTTTTGGCAGAAGATACCCTTTTGACCACAGAGGCTTTAAGGCAGATGGGTGTGAAGATAGATATTTCTAATACCCAGGCTGTGGTGCAAGGGATAGAGAAAAAATTAATTCCTCCTAAAAGACCTGTTTATTTAGGTAATTCAGGCACTTCTATGCGTCTTTTGACTGCCATTTGTGCTATAGGTCAGGGGCGTTTTGTCCTTACAGGAAATGAAAGGATGCAACAAAGGCCAATTCAACCTTTATTGGATGCCTTAAATCAATGGGGAGTAAAGGCATATAGTGAAAGGCAAAATGGATGTCCGCCTGTGGTTATTGAAACTCAAGGTTTAAATGGCGGTAAGACAGAGATAGACCCTACCATAAGCAGTCAGTTTCTCTCTGGTCTTCTTTTGGCTGCTCCTTATGGGAGAAGAGATAGTGTGATTGAGGTAAAAGGCAAGATTGCCTCGCTTCCTTATGTGGACTTAACCATAGATGTAATGGAAAAATTCGGTATTTCTGTAAAGAATTTGAATTATAAATGTTTTGAAGTAAAAAAAGGTCATTATCAGGCCTGCCAATATACCATTGAAGGTGATTGCTCAACTGCTTCTTATTTTTGGGCGGCAGCTGCTATTTTAAAAGGTGAGGTTACTGTAAGACCCATTGCTCAAACCTCCAAACAGGCAGATATTGGATTTGTTAATGTATTGAAAAAAATGGGATGTCAAATAATTCCCCAGGGAGATGGTATTAAGGTAATCGGTAGAAATAATTTAAGGGGTATTACAGTGGATATGAATAAAATGCCAGATGTAGTGCCTACTCTAGCGGTGGTGGCGGCCTTTGCTAAAGGAGAAACAGTGATTAATAATGTAGGACATTTAAGGGTTAAGGAGTGTGATAGGCTACAGGCCGTGGCTACTGAATTAAAAAAGATGGGCATTGAGGTAAAAGAAAAAAAAGATGGTCTTATTATCAAAGGCGGTCAACCGCAAGGGGCTGAGATTGAGACTTATAATGACCATCGTATCGCTATGAGCTTTGCCATAGCCGGGTTAAAAGTGCCTGGGATAATAATTAGAAATCCTGATTGTGTAAAAAAATCCTTTCCGGGATTTTGGGAAACAGGTCTATTTAAATGAGTAAAAAACAGATAAAAAACCTTCACCAGAAATTGCAACAAGAAATAACTAAACTTAAAAAGACATTTGAGGAAGATGTCTGTCCAACTTTTGTTCCTGCCCCACCTGAACTTACCAGAAATTTTAATCATTACTTAGAAGAGGCAAAACGTATTTGTCCTGAACATGAAGGAATTCAGTTATTGGATCCCCTAAATGAAAAAGGATGTAAAATGGGGCAGGTTTTAAGAGCAAGCATAGCCCTATCTGAATTTTTATCTGAATGCCAAACTAATGCCAATTGCTCAGGCCCCACGAGGGAAAATTAAATAAAAAATTGTTTTTTCCAATAGAAGCCAAAATCCGCGATTGATTTTTTATTCTAACGTCTCTGCCCCGAACGGCAGGTGGGCCTGCCCGCAGGCAGGCGGGTTTTCTTTTCCTCCCATTGACAGAAGGAAAGGAATACTCTATATCCTTTTTAAATAGCTTATTAAATTAAGAAATTCCATGTCTCCTTTGGTAAAACTTGATTCTATTTTGTCTTCTATTGAAAAAGAAATAGATGTGCATTTAAAGGCACAAACACCTTTGGCTAAAACCATCAGTCAATATATTTTAAAAAGTGGAGGCAAAAAGTTAAGGCCATTATTATTTGTGCTTTCTGCCCGGCTGTGTGGTTGTGAAACTGGGGAAGAAATAAAATTATCTCCTATTTTTGAATACCTCCATGTAGCTACCCTTTTACATGATGATGTGATTGATGGAGCCAAGACACGTAGAGGAAAACCGGCCTCTCATGAGGTTTGGGGTAAGACAGTAGCTATTTTAACTGGTGATTTTTTGTTAGCCAGGGCCTTGGAATTAGCCGCCTCTTCTGGAAATCTGCGAATAGTAGAAATGCTCTCTAAAACAGTATCTATTCTAGCTCAGGGGGAAATTTTGGAATTTGCTAAAACAGGTAGCCTTGACTTAAGAGAAGAAGAATATTTTGAAATTATTGATGGCAAGACAGCCGCTTTAATTGCCCGTGCCTGCCATTTAGGAGGAGTTCTAGCTGGGGCAAGTGAGGAGCAAGAAAATGCCCTTTATGCTTATGGTCATAATCTGGGGCTAGCCTTTCAAATTGTAGACGATATTTTGGATTATATTGGTAGTGAAAAGGAGTTTGGTAAACCTATTGGCCAAGATATAAGAGAAGGTAAGGTCACTTTACCCTTTATTTATGCCTTACAAAATGCCAATCCTGATGAAAAAGATATGATTGAATCTTTTTTTAATAAAAGACAACAAAAAGACATTGAGAATATAGTCTCTTTTGTGAAGAATAAAGGAGGAATCACTTTGGCTAAAAATAAGGCACAAATTTTTATTTCTAAAGCAAAAACAGCTCTGTCTATTTTTCCGCCTCATTACATAAGAGAAAGTTTATTTCAATTGGCCGATTTTATAGGCAAACGGAATTATTGACTATGTCAAATTCTCTATTTCTCCTCTGGTTGCAATTCTTTATATGTAGTATTTTTATTTTCATTGCTGGTACTCGGCTTTCGCTTAATGCCGACATCATTGCGGAAAAAATGGGGCTAAGTAAAAGCTGGATTGGTATTTTACTATTAGCTCCTATAACATCTGGCCCTGAAGCGTTTAATGGCTTGAGTGCTGTTTTATGGGTAAAGGCCCCTGATATTGCCATAGGTGGAATTTTAGGGAGTTGTGTTTGCAACTTATTTATTTTAGCCCTTTTGGGCCTTACAATCGGTTTAGGTTTATCACTTGTCCAAATAAAAAACAATCATTTCCTATCTATTAGTTTTGGAATACTCATGCTTGCCGTGGCAGGTGTAAATATCTTATTAGGTCAACACCTTGCCTTTGGTTGGATAAGTGGGGGTAGTTTAATCTTATTTTTTCTTTATCCATTAGCTATGTTTTTTATTTATAAAGCAGAAAGGCTAATAGAGCAAAAAAAACTGAATGAAAATTATAGAGATATTTCATTATCTCATGCCTTTAAAAATTTTGCACTCAATGCATTTATTATCTTAATAGCAGCTACTTGGTTACCAAAAGTAGGAAATGATTTAGCTGTTGCCACGAGTCTGGGTCAGACCTTTGTAGGAAGTATATTTATTGCCATTTCTACTTCTCTTCCAGAAGCAGTGGTTTCTTTTTCTGCCTTTAAATTTAGTATAGATATGGCTATAGGCAATATCTTGGGTAGTAATATTACTGACTTATTTTTCCTTCCTATATACGATGTAATTTTTTTAAAAGGGCCAATTTTTGCCTTTTCCCATCAAAATCAACTGCTAAATGTCATTTCTGCCATTATCATGACTGCAATCTTTGGTTTGATGTTGAAATTCCAAAAACCATTACTGGTTATTTTAGGCAATTTAACTATGATTTTAATCTATTTTTTAAATTTGAGTATCCTTTATTATCTGCGTTAATTATCTGTTTTATGAAAAATACAGGAACTCGGCAAAGTTTACTTTCCCAACCTTAACTTCAAGGTAAAGCGGACACAAACCTATGCGAAGCACGCCCTGCTGAGAAATTAATTCTGATTGACTTTTTTAAAAAGTATGTTAATAGTCAAGTTGATGTTTGTATAAATTAACATAAATTAACAAAAATTAACAAAAGGAGAGAAACAATGATTACACGCCGCCAATTATTAAAGGGATTTACTATTGGGACAGCCGGCTTGATGTTATCCAGAGTCGAAGGTTTGAATGTGTTTGCATCAGAAGAACATCATGGCAGTGGACATATTCTTGTTTCTCCAGATGAAGCCATCGCTCGTTTAAAAGAGGGTAATGCACGCTACGTTTCTATGAAACGCTTAAGTGATCCGGGTGTGGGGCCTGAGGCGCGTAAACCCCTTACTAAAGGCCAGTGGCCTTATGCTACTATCCTAAGCTGTTCTGATTCTCGTGTACCTCCAGAATTGATTTTTGATGAAGGGTTAGGAAAGCTTTTTATTGTGCGTGTGGCCGGCAATATTATCAACCCTGCCCTCTTAGGGAGTATTGAGTATGCCTCTTTGCATTCTACCAGCCGTTTAATTATGGTTATGGGACATGAGTCTTGCGGTGCTGTGGGGGCAGCCGTGCATGCTTTTGAACATCCAGAGACAAAGGAGACGCCAGGAATTGAAGATATTATTAACCGGCTTATGCCGGCGGTAAAAAAGGCCCATAAAAAAACAGGGACTAAAGGCAAGGCATTGGTAGAAGCAGCTGCCAAAGAGAATGTTCGGATGGTGATTGCACAAATTTCTAAGGAAAGCGCGCCTTTGGCAGAAATGCAGAAAAAGGGTGAGCTCAAAATCATTGGTGCTTACTACTACCTTGGTAGTGGTAAAGTTGAATTTTGGGTGTAAGCCCTAAAGCGCCCTTGGCAGATAACAAAGTAATTTGCTAGGCTACAAATTGGGTAAGGTGAAGTTGTGGTGTTGTATGTGGAGAGAATTCCTAAGTCTTTAAAATAATACCTCAAAGGCCTTTTCTATTTTGTGGATTCCAATAGTTGGCAAAGGGGTTTTTTTTAGATGTTTTAAGTTGCTCTGAGGGATTATGCATTGTTTAAACCCCATCTTTTCTGCTTCTATCAAACGAATTTCTGCCTGAGTAATAGCTCTAACTTCTCCAGTGAGACCTACTTCACCCAGTAAAACCCATTGAGGTGGAATGGGTTTATTTAAGAAACTAGAAGCAATAGCAGTTACTATACCCAAATCTGCAGCAGGTTCTTCTATCTTTACTCCCCCAGCTACATTAAAAAAGATATCTTGTTGTCCTAAGTTAAGGCCTACTTTTTTTTCTAAAATGGCCACCAGTAGATTAAGCCGGTATGGGTCAACTCCAATGCTTGTCCGCCTAGGCATGGCCAGAAAGCTGGGACTGGTTAAGGCCTGTAATTCTATTAAAATAGGACGGCTACCTTCTAAAATGGGCACTATCACAGAACCAGAGGTGTTTACAGGGCGCTCAGCCAGGAAAAGCTCTGAAGGATTGTTCACTTCTACTAATCCATATTCTTGCATTTCAAAAACTCCTATCTCATTAGTAGAACCAAAACGGTTTTTTACCGCACATAAAATACGATGGGGATGGCCTTTTTCTCCCTCAAAATAAAGCACAGTATCTACCATGTGCTCCAACATCCTTGGGCCAGCAATAGCACCCTCCTTGGTTACATGACCTACAATAAAAATAGAAATATTCCTATTTTTAGCCAAACGCACTAATTTTCCAGTAACTTCTCTCACCTGAGAAACACTCCCTGGAGCAGAGGTCAACGCCGTAGTAAACATAGTTTGAATGGAATCAATTACTACAATTTGAACATCTATTTTTTCTATACTGCTTAAGATATGTTCTAAGGCGGTTTCAGTGAGCAAATAGAGCCTTGGATGTTCAACATGCAGACGCTCCGCCCTGAGTTTAATTTGAGTAGCAGACTCTTCACCTGAAACATAAAGAGTATTTAATCCCTGCTTAGTGAGGTTAAATAAGGCTTGAAGGGTAAGGGTTGACTTTCCAATACCTGGTGCACCACCAATTAAGACCACTGACCCTGGGACTAATCCTCCTCCTAATACCCGGTCTAATTCCAACAGACCTGTTTTTAACCGAGGTAATTTTAGAGAATCTATCTGGGTAATAGGAATAGGGGTGGAAGGCGTATCTAGAGAAGTGGAAGAAGGTTTTAAGGAAGAAATTTCTTCCACAAAGGTATTCCACCCCCCACAATCAGGACATTTACCCAACCATTTGGGAGAGCAATATCCACACTCCTGGCAAATAAATTGCACTTTTGCTTCTTTAGCCATTTCTTAGAACATCCCTCTAAATATAAAAACACATTTCTCAAAAAACACAATACATACAAAAACACAATTTGATATGTCCTATCTGAGACAAATTTTAGCTCAACTTTGACACCTAAAAGTCAAAACTTACTTATATTTGGGCATTTTTCACCTATAAACTCAGACGTACCCACTACATTACCCCTGGCATATTTGTTATAGATGTGTCTTGAAGAAAGGAAGTCAGAAACGATGGATGAGATTGTAAAAGAAGTTTTTTGTGTTATTCCTAAAATTAAAAATTTTTCTTGTGATTATTGAGTGCTTATAGTAAAAATATTTAAATGAAGAATTTAAATCATTGGCAAAAATTTTATGAATGGGAAGAAAAATATAACAAAAAAGTTTTTTCTACACCAAAAGAAAGGATGAATGCTTATATTTCTCTTTATGATTTGGTCTTTTCTTTGAAGTCTCCTTCTTTAAAAGTTTTTAAAAACGATGTTCATGTTAAGTATTTTACGGAATTAAAAAGAAAGCTTGGCTATTTTAATGTTTAAGACTGCTTTAAAAGAATTTATCACTTGTTTAGAAAGGGCAAAAATTGATTATATGGTGATGGGTGGATTGGCAGTTGCTTATTATGGTGAAGTGCGATTGACGCAAGATATAGATGTGACAGTTAATCTTATGCCAAATGAAGTAGAAAAATTACTTTTAGCAGTAAAAGAAAAATTTTTTCCTTTAGTAGAAGATGTGAATAGTTTTGTTAAAGAAACATGGGTTTTACCGCTTAGACATAAATTTGTTGAGGTGAGAGTAGATGTGGTTTTTGCAGGAACTTTTTTAGAAAAGAAAGCTATTTTAGAGGCCAGATTGGTTGATTTTGGAGAAATTAGAATAAAGTTTATCCCTGTTGAATATTTAATCATTCAAAAAATCCTTGCTGGTCGCCCAAGAGACTTGGAAGATGTAAAGGGAATCCTTAAACACCAAAGAGATTTAAATTGCCAAAAAATTACTGAGATTTTAGATAAAATATCTCAAGAATTAGGAGAAACAAAATGGCTAAAACTATGGAATTCATTGAAGGAATTAACTGATTATGCGTGATGCGTTTGATTATCTCATGGCCTATGGGCTGTGTGTTTTAAATAAAGAAAGGGCTAAGGAACAAGGAGAAAAGCCGATGAGGAAAGAAGGGGATAATTGTTTAATCACGCTAATTTTAGCAATATCAATCCAATAATAATTAAAATTGAGGCCATGGTGCGGCTAAAACCATGAGATTCCTTGAAAAATAAGATACCTAGCCACACACCTATAAGGATTCCTCCTCTCCTAACTGCAACTGCATAGCTAATAGGACAGATTTTTATCCCATAACGAAAAAAGACAAATGAACCAGAAAGCATCAATCCCCCAATTAAAATTTGGATGGGATATTTTTTTATTTCTCCCAATATTATATTTTTAGGGAAACGAATCCATGCCCATATACCAAGGAAAAACAGCATAAACATAATCATAAGGGTTATATAATGGATTAGAAGGGATTGAGGTATTAAATCTACACCTGCTTTATCTAAGACAGCACCCATTGAAGCAAAAAAAGATGCACTTAATGCCCAAAGGGCCGCTTTTTTGTTTTTCTTATTTGTTTTTTCCTCTGAATAAGGGCTAAAGTGAATTAGACATGCTCCCAAGGTTGTGAGCAAGATGCCTATTATCCCTAAAAAACTTAATCCTTCATGCAGAAAACAGACTGCCCAAATTGGAACAAAAAGAGGAGTTAAATTGCTTAATGGATAGACTACTGAGAGATCACCTTTTTGATAGGCCTTAGCAGTGCAAAGTTGATAAAAACTGAACATAAAACCTGCACTAAGGCAAGCGAGTGTAGATTTGGTGGGCATTGCCTCCCATCCTGAAAAGTGAAAAATGCTAATGGGCGAGGACACTAAAAAAGCACTAGTAAACATCCACCAGATATATATTTGTTTATTTTTGCTGTTTTTTACCCAGAAATTCCAGCCTACATGAAATAAAGCAGATATAAACACCAGAAATAAGGCTTCAAAACTCATGGTAAGTAAATATTACATAATTATACTTGAAAAGAAAATTTACTTATAATACAGTTGAATAACTCATGCTTAAACTCCTTCATACCGCAGACTGGCATTTGGGAAAGACATTTAAAAATACTGATTTTTCCTTATTAGAGATTCAGCAAGAGATTCTTAAAGAAATTGTAGAAATAGCAGAAAAAGAAGATGTAGATATAGTGTTTATCGCTGGTGATATCTTTGATAGCTACAATCCTCCTTTTAAGGCTGAAGAATTATTTTATAGCACTTTAAAAGAATTAACGGCTAATGGAAGGAGACTTGTAATTGCTATTGCTGGTAATCATGATGCCCCAGAAAAGTTTGATGTGCCTCGTCCTCTAGCCGCGGGTTTTCATGCGATGGTGATTTGTGGCAGTCCGCAGGACGATTTAACCCTTTTTTCCTTTAAGACAAATCATTTTGAACTTAAAGGGGAAAGAAATTTCCTTCACGCCAGTTTTCCATCAAAAAATACATCTATTTCTTTGCTTGTATTGCCATATCCTTCAGAGGCACGCCTTAAAGTTAGCACAAATTATGAAGAGCATCTTAAAAATATTTTGCAGGCCATACCTCCATATAGAGCAGATGATTATATTATTGTCTCTCATCTTTTTGTCCAGGGTGGGCAAAAATCTGGTTCAGAAAGGGATTTCACCATCGGTGGAGCACAATTAATCCCTTCACACTTTTTCCCAAAACATGCCAGTTATGTTGCCTTAGGACATTTGCACCGCTATCAACGCTTGGGAAAAAATATTTTTTATTCTGGCTCTATTTTTCCCTTTGATATACAGGAAGCAAATCAAAAGAAAGGTGTTTTAATAAGACGGCCTGATGGGAAGGTTGAATTTTATCCTTTTGCTTACCAAAAATCTGTCAAATCTCTTAATTTTAATACTATTGATGAGGCCTTAGAGCAAAGTGCTAATTATAAACATAGTCTTGTTTTTCTGCGTTTTCCGCCACTTGCAGTGGGTACTGAAGAAATTGTTAAACTTAAGCAAGCATACAGTCAAAATCTTTTAGGCATTCATTTTGAGATGCCTAAAATTGAGATTGATAGACCAATATCTGTAGTAGATTTAACCCCCAAAGAACTTTTTATAGAGTTTTATAAAGCCCAGTATAATCAGACACCAAATGAAACTATGGTGGAGCTATTTTTGAAATTTGTAGAAGAGTTAAAGAATGAAACCCATTAGCTTAGAGATTGAAGGTCTTTATAGTTACAGGGAAAGACAGGTTATAGATTTTACTCCTTTTTATGGGTATCGTCTTTTTGGTATTTTTGGAAAGACTGGTGATGGTAAATCCACTATCCTTGATGCCATGACTTATGCCCTTTTTGGAAAGGTAGATCGCCTTGATAAAAAGTCTATAAAAGAGGCTATTAATCCAGGTAGCAACCAATTGAAGGTAATATTTAACTTTGAAATTGATGGAATAGTATATGAGATAATACGAGGAATAGATAGATATGGTCATAGTTATGTGAGACTTTATAAGGTAGTTAAAGACCATAAGGAGCCTATTGCAGAAAAAATAACTGAAGTAAGCAATCATTTGGATCATATCTTGGGGCTTGAGTTTAAAGACTTTACAAAGGTAGTTATTCTACCCCAAGGGAAGTTTTCAGAGTTTTTGAGGCTTTCTCCTGCAAATCGGGCTGATATTTTAGAAAAGATTTTTGGACTTGAGATTTATGGTGAAGCCTTATGGAAAAGGATCACTCAGTATCTTGAGAGACTCAATGCCTCAAAGGAGGAAAAAGAAAAACAACTCTTGGCCTTAAAAGATGTAAGTAAAAAAGTAATAGCTGATAAAAAACAAGAAGTTAAAAAGACAAAGAAGGTCTTAAAAGAAAAGGAAGAAAGCAAAAAGAAGCTTGAAAAATACCATCAAATTTTAATCAAATTAGCCGATTTTTTAGAACGAAAAAAGGAATTAGAAGAAAAACTTAATAAATTAAAGGCAAATGAGCCAATTATAAAAGAAAAAGAAAGGCGTTTAAAACAGGCAGAAGAAATAGCGCCCCTTGTCCATATATTTAAAGAATATGAACAATTGAAAAGCTCTATCCCTAAAATAGAAAGATTATTAAAAGATTTGCGAAATAAAGAAGCAAAATTAGAGAAAAAATGGCAACTTGCGGAAAAACAACTAAAAGAATTTGCAGAAACCCTTCCTCAAAAATTAGAAGAACTTACCCATTTGGAAGAAAACGCCAGACAGGCGCAGAAACTAGAGAAAGATTTTATGGAAAAACAAAAACAGCTTGATAAAAATAAAAAACAGCTAGATGAAAACAAACAGGCATTAAAGGATACAGCCCATATTTTAAAGAAATATAGAACACAAAAACAAGCCCTGTTGCATAGACAAAAACGGGCAAAAAAGACCTTAGAAAGCAATGCCTTCAATAAAGAAGAAAAAAGAATTTTTAATATCTTACATAAATATGCTTCTCATTTAGGCAAATTAAAAAGCTGGGAAGAGGAGATAGCAGAACTTAAGGAAAAAATAGAGATATTTAAAAAAGAAAAAAAAGACTCCCAGATAGGAATAAAAAAAATATGGCAGAAATGGCTGCCTGAAATTGTATTGCCTTCCCCTGAAAATGCAGTAGATATATTAGAAGACTTTAGGCTAAAATGTGAGGAGACATTAAAGACTTTTGATAAAGTTTTAGAAAATTTCCGCCAAAGACACCTGGCAGTGAGTTTGGCCATCAGACTTAAACAGGGGCATCCTTGCCCTGTTTGTGGCTCTACTATCCATCCTAAACCTGCACAGGATGAGGAGATCACTGCAAAAATAGAAGATACTCAGAGGGAAAAACACAAGCTTGAGAAAAAAATAGAGACAATAAATCAACTCAGAAAAAAGTTAAAACCCCTTGTTGAAAAATTGGTGCAAATAAATACCAAGTTAGAGGATAAACATCAACAATACTCAGAAAAATCTGCTGATTTTAAAAAAGAAATAGAAGAAATTTTAAGGAAATTAGGTTTAAGGCTTAATCTAAAAGGATTAAAAAATCTGTTTGATGAATTACAAAACAAATTTGAATTGCAAAATAAGGCTAGCGAAGAACTTAGAGAGATTGCAGAAAAATTGCAACAGCAAGAAGAAAAAATACAAAGACAAAGGCGTAAAGCCGAGGGGCATAAAAAAGAAATTAAGCACTTATTGAGTTTAATAGGAAGTTTAGAGAAAGAATTAGCACATATAAAGAGAGAAATAATAGAAAAAATTGATAAAAAATCCCCTGAGCAACTTTTAAAGCAAACTAAAGAACAAAGGGAAAAATTAGAAAAAAAGAGACAAGATTTGGAAAAAACAAGGCAAAAAGCACAAAATGATTACTTAAATATTAAAGAAAAATTAGATAAAACCAAAGAACAGTTAAGGATTGAGATAAAGAAAAAACAAGAGTTAACAAAGATTCTCATAAAAGAGGCAAAAAAGAGACATTTAGATTTAGCAGGTTTAAAACATCTTTTGCTTTCAGAAAAAGAAATAAATGCCTTAAAGCAAGCTATAGAAAAATGGAAAGAAGAGATAGAGAATATCAAAGGGCAATTAGGACAAATAAAAACTCAGATAGACGACTTGCCTATTCAGACTCTGCCTTTAGGTGAACCTGAAGCTACTTCTGAAAAACTGGAAAAATTAAAAAAAGAAATAAGACATTTGCAAAATCAAGAAGGGGCATTAGAAAACGAAATAAAGAACTTAGAAGAGAAATTAAAACAAAAACAAAGGCTTGAAACAGAAATCAAAAAGGACCAAGAAGAAATTAAAATAGCTTCTACTTTAAAAGACTGCCTTTATGGGAAGGCCCTGGTAAAATTTGCTGCCAGACATTTATTTCAAAGTATCTTATATGAAGCCAATCGCATTTTGAAAGACATAATCGGAGAGAGATTTGTCATTCAAATGAGTAGGGAGGGCTTTAATTTTTCTGTTTATGACCCCTCTATAGGGCACATTCGTCTAATTGAAACGCTTTCTGGAGGAGAAACCTTTTTGGTTTCTTTTTCATTGGCTCTGGCCCTTTCTTCATATATCCAAAAAACAAAGGCGCGTCCTATCCACTTTTTCTTTATTGATGAAGGTTTTGGAAGCCTTGATGAAGATTTATTAGATGCAGTCGCAGAAGTGCTTAACCAACTAAAGCAACAAGAAAGACTAGTAGGCATTATTACCCATTTAGAAAAATTTAAACAACTTTTGCCAGCCTATATTTTGGTAAAAAAAGATTTTACCTCCACAAGCGTGGTAAAATTGCATGTATAAAGACAAGCTGTAGAAATAAATCAGATACTGTAGTCTGTTGGTTGATTTGGTTTATGGACTGCTCAACCCACTTTATAGGTGGAAAGGTAATGAATCTGACTCATAAAGACCATACATATTTTTGATCTCTAATGACAAAAGACAAATAAGGAAGGTAAATAAGAAGGCATTTCCTGTCAGTTAAATGTTCTTGTATAAAAACAATGTTGACAAAAGTAAGGCATTTGAATAAATTAAAAGTTAAGAAAAGAAGGGTTTCACAAAAAGGAGGGCAACATGCAGAAAAAATTTATATGTCTGAGCATTGTGGCATTAATGCTGTTGTTTGCCTCAGTGGCAAGGGCGGGAACCTTCAATGTCTCGGAGATTACGGGGTTTCAGGACCCCCTTACAACTGCTCAAAGTAATGGGAAGAATGATACCATCGACGGAAACTGCCATACTCTTAACGGACAAAGCTTGGTTCAGATAATGAACATCAACACAGACACCAGTAATGAGGGTGGCGCCTGTGTGGGGACATACGATGACTCGGCTACAGCACAGATATATAACAACATTATTTATGACAACACTGCTAATGCAGGCGGAGACGCTCTTTATGTGGAATCTGACGGAGATGGAAACGGCACAGGCTCAACCATAGCGCTTTTCAATAACAATCTTGGCCCAGACAAACACAACCGTGACAATAACATCACTTCTGCTCCCATGCTTGTTGACCCTGAGAATGGAGACTTTCACCTTCAATCCGATTCCCTCTGCACAGATGCAGGCAATAACTCTGCCCCTGGTATTCCTGATACAGACTTTGAGGAGGACCCAAGGATAGTAGGTGTAGCTCTAGATATAGCTGCAGATGAATATTCAGAACCACCCGTACCCATTCCTGACATAAAGGCAAATGGCTCAGACGAGCCCATTACACTAAATCAATCAGATACACTGACTATTACTGTATCATTAAATAACAATGACTTAACAGAAAATGCAGACTGGTGGCTGGCGGCTGATACACCATTTGGGCTTTACTTTTACACCTTTGACGGTTGGACAACCGATTGGGTACCAGCATATCAAGGCCCACTATTTTATCTAGATTCATATGAAGTATTAAACATACCCGTTTTAGGACTCCCAGCAGGTACATATACGTTTTACTTTGGTGTTGATACCAATATGGATGGAAATGTAACATGGGAGAGTGTTTATTATGATACTGTGGTGGTTAATGTAATAGAATACATATCTGATTTTTCTGGAACTTGGGAAGGTAGTTGGCATAGTACTTGGTTCCCTGAGTATTCAGGTAGTGTCAGTATAACAATTAGTCAAGTCAGTAATAATCTTAGTGCAGATGTAACTGTAACTAACACCGATTTTGGGACTATTACTGCTAACCTTTCTGGAACAGTTAATGGAAATACGTTTGAGTTATCAGGTGAGTGGTCTGGGGGAGGTTATAGTGGACGCTTAGACATCAATGGAACTCTTTCAGGTAATACTATCACAGGAAATTACGATCTTTATGTGGATAATTTGGTTTACTATGACCACGGCACTTTTATCCTTGAACGCTAACTGATATCGAAGGCAAATAAAGTTTGTAGGGTCAAACCTACAAAATACAGTTAATCCAATTTGCTGTAGTGACCTGTATTGCAACAAGGTTTCATGGAAAATGTGGAGACCTATATGGACACCAAGGCAAATTTGCTAAAATATCCAATTTCTGAAAATGCTTACTCTTATTTGGAGCCAGCGAGGGGATTTGAACCCCTGACCTGCTGATTACGAATCAGCTGCTCTACCACTGAGCCACGCTGGCTTTTTGGTAGTCCCAACGGGATTCGAACCCGTGTCTCTGGCGTGAGAGGCCAGTATCCTTAACCACTAGACGATGGGACCCCTTCAAAAATGGCTGGCGGACGAGGATTCGAACCTCGGTTAGCAGATCCAGAGTCTGCCGTCCTACCACTAGACGATCCGCCATCTTTTTAATAAAGATAACTAAATTTTGAAAACCAGTCAAGGGAGCAGGGGATGTTAGCTTTTTTCAAAATGCATCAATTTTTTTTCCAGAACTACCAAGCAGGTTCCCACCTTAGTCTTTGCCAATATCAAGCCCAACAATACCCCACCACTATTAGCAAGCATATCAGTATATTCAAATGACCGCTGGTGGCTCATACCTTGTAAAAATTCTAAGACTATACCCATTGAGACAAAACCTACAAATAACAACAGGTGTATATTTCCTAGGGAGTAAATCTGAGCAAACCACAGCATTAAAAAAAGATAGGTCACAAAATGAACAAATTTGTCACTTTGGGAAAAACCAACTATCTGAGGCGGTGTAGGTATTAAGGAAAAAAATACCACCACAGCAATCATTAGGAAGCCTATTGTTAGCCATAGTTTGGTGAATTTAAGTGGAGACTTTGATTGCATTTTAATAAATATAATAAGTTGGGACCAAGTAGCCCTTGACATCTTCCGCCGTGGCCATTCCTAAAATTAGAAATAAACACAAAAATGATAAAAAAGTTTTCATATGGTCAATTTACATTTTAATAGAAATCTGTCAACTCTTTATCTATTCTAATTAAACTACTTTGCCGTATCCCTGGTTGGGAAAACCATATTCCTTGACTTTAAATAATTTAACCACTATAATTAGTTTTTATCCGATATGAGAGGGGGTGGATTATGAATGGTAGGTGTGAAGGTACACCCAAATGAGCCTTTTGAGAGCGCTCTTAAACGTTTTAAAAAGGAAGTAGAGCGGGAAGGGATTCTTTCAGAACTGAAAAAACGGCAATTTTATGAAAAGCCTAGCGTGCGTCGGAAAAAGAAAGCCATGGCTGCCCGTAAAAGGCTATTAAAACGGATGAAACGCCTTGGTCTTTTACAACAGAGAGGTTAGAAATGTCTCTATATGAAGAGATTAACGAACATCTGAAAGAGGCATTGAAATCCAAGAAAACAGATGCATTGAATGCCCTTAGGGGATTAAAGGCTGTTATTAAAAATAAAGAAGTAGAATTAAGGCGAAAGCTAGAAGATAATGAGATTATTCAGTTAATAGCTAAGCAGATTAAGCAAAGGAAAGAGTCCATTGCTCAATTCCAAAAAGGGAATAGGCCTGATTTAGTAGAGAAAGAGGAAAAAGAGTTAAAAGTATTGGAACAATTTATGCCTCCTCCACTTTCAGAGGAGGCATTGGATAAAATCTTGCAGGAGATTATTACTGAGACAGGAGCTATAGGGCCTCAAGATATGGGTAAAGTGATGAAAGTAGCTATGTTTCGCTTAAGCGGACGGGCTGAAGGCAAAGTAATAAGCCAAAAAGTGAGGCAATTTCTCACCCAATATAATTCCCATTGAAAAGAGAAGGAAAGGCCTGTAAATGAATTAGAGGAAGCAGTGGAGTTTAATGAAAACAAATTAAAGCTTATCTGTGTAGATTTTATCTCATAAAAGAGGACGATATGGTAAAAAATTAAAAGGGCTACCTATGAAAATCTTTTAGATAAAGTCTCAAACCTTCTCAGATTGTCGGATGATTTAACAAAAAGATACGGCAGAGGATTTTCAGTTGATAATTTAGAAGCAATGCGAATTGCCTTAAGTTTGGTTTTCTCTAACCAAGAAACAAAAAACATAACAATGAATGATATTAAACAATTCATAGAAAGCCATATCCCTAAAGGTGTTTTTTGAGGTAAGTTGCTTATTCCATTTTTTAGTTTAATTTTAGAATAAGGTTATCCGTTGTTCCAAAATAATGGAATACCTGCCTGCCTGCAGGCAGGCAGGAACGAAGATGGCTAAAAAACCTTTTATTTCCCACCAGAAGAGGAATAGAACTTATATTTAAATTTTCCAGCATTCTTCTGCATTGCGGAAGGCTATGGCTTCTAAAAAAGAAACATCAACTCCATGGAGTTTTAACCAATGCACAGCTTGAGGTACAGCGTCATAACGCCGATAAACAAAGTTTATGTAATCACTATTTAACATGCCTCGCTGGAATAAAGGAGCATTTTCTAAAATATCTTGCGGAGAAAGTCGTCCTTCTCCTAGAGAAAGGCCAGCATAGGCTCCAAATTCATTAACCATTTTAATGACGTCGGTATGAACATGCTCAATCACTACCTTTTGAGGATCAATGCCCACTTTAGCCAAGATGTCTAAGGTTTTTGTAACTACTTCTGAGCGGTTTTTAGGGGGCAGATGCAAATCAATAGGCACATTTAAAGACTTAGCTAACTCTACTTGGGATTTTAATACCTCTGCTTCCAAGGCAGTATCAAAATGAAGGCCAACTTCTCCTAAACCAATAATGGTCTCTTTTTCTAAGAAAGTAGGAAGAATATCAATTACCTTGGGCCAATCTTCGGGAATGCCTAATGGATGGATACCTACCGTAATAAATAATTTTAGCCCATTTTTCTGCGCGTTATTGGTAAAAATTTTAAGTAATTGGTGATAATGATCAAACAAGGTAGTAGCCCGGGTGGCTCCCACATAACAGGAATGGGTAATAATTCTATTTACTCCTTTTAACGCCAATTCCTCATACGCCTCATAAGGCATTAAATCTGCATGGGTATGAGCCTCAATTAAATTTGTCACTGTTCTCCTCCATAAGATAATGCACTATATTTGCCACTTTTTACAATATAATACAACTCCCTTTCAAATGGAAATATACTTGAGGTAGAAAATGAATCCCAACTTTTATATTGATTATCCATGATAAAAACGATATAAAACTAAAATCGCAAGAATTGAAGAGGCTATAAAACGTAATTTAAGGGAGCTTGGGTTTTATGAAAACTAAATCTTTAGAAGAAATTAAAAACTTACTCAAAGAACATAAAAAAATTTTACGAAAGCAGTTTGGTGTCAAAGAGTTAGCGATATTTGGCTCTTATGTTAGAGAAGAACAGACGCTTGCTAGCGATATAGATGTTCTTGTGGAATTTGAAACTGGGTGTAAAACGTTTGACAATTACATGGACTTAAAGTTTTACCTTGAAAATCTTCTTGGCCTGAAAGTAGATCTTGTCACCAAAAAAGCAGTAAAGCCCAGATTACAGCCTTACATTTTTAAGGAACTTGTCTATGTCTAAGAAAGAGCTAAAAATTATTTTACAAGAAATACTTGATGAAATTGATCGCATTAGGAGATTTACGCAAGGCATTTCTGCTTTAGAAGAATTTGTAGAAAAAGAAGTTGCATTTTATGCGGTGTTAAAATGTTTGGAGAATATCGGTGAAGCTGTAAAGCAAATTCCAGAAGATAAAAGGAAACTCTATCCCTTGGAATGGAGAAAAATTGCCGGACTTAGAGATATTTTGATACATGAATATTTTGGTATTGATAAGGAAATTATATGGGATGTGGTTAACCGGAAATTGCCAGAGCTTGAAGCCGCGGTTAAGTATCTGCTTGACTACATATAAATTAACTTGTCGAAATTAAAAAACTTAAGGAGTCTATAAGATGCAACTAAAAGAGCTTGGGTTTGGAGAATATCCAGCACATCCAGCAGAGCATTGAGCATGGTTGGAGCCGAAACGTCCTGGTCCACCAGATAGAAAGCGGCTTTTATCACGCTCTTTTTATCCTTGAATTAGGCGTTGGCCTTACCTTTGTGGGAAACCAGGTTCATCTCTATACTTTCAAGCCGATAGGCGTTTCTTCTTATAGACTAATACGTGCACTTCCAGAGGAGATGAAGAGCAATTTGCCGAGTGTTGAAGAATTAGAGAGAAAGTTGGGGAGTTGAGATGGGGTTTGAGGCGTTTTATACCCGCTGCCACGCCATTCTTGAAAAACGAGAAGAGGCATAAATTCTACTATCAATTTCTCTTTTTTAAAAACCAGCCCCCAACTTTTATATTGATTATCCATCATAAAAACGATATAAAACTAAATCATGTACCGCCCTGAATATTTAATTATTGATAATAACAACCTCAAGCTTTTTGAAGAATTAAATAATATCCTAAAAGAACAAAAATCCATTGATATAGCCAGTGCCTATTTCAACATCGCAGGATTTTGGCTTGTAAAAGATGCCTTGTCAAATGCTAAAAGATTAAGACTGCTGATGGGCATTTCTCCTCAAATAGGCGAAAAAGAGCCTGATCTCTTTCAACCAGAAGAGCAATATAAAAAGAGTTTCCGCCGTGACTTAGAGGAGGAAGCATTTGAAAGGGATAAAAAAGAGGCTGTAATATCTTTAATTAAGCTTTTGCAAAATCCTGCTTGGGAAGTTCGCCTTTATGATAAGGGGTTTCTCCATGGCAAGGCCTATATTTTTGATAAGCTAGCCATTGTGGGCTCTAGTAATTTCACCCACTCGGGTTTCACTTCTAATACAGAGCTTAACGCTGTTTTAGATGAAGCTCATGCAAGATATATAAGGGAAGAATGGTTTGAAAAATTTTGGAATGATGCTCGTGACTTTAAAGAAGAGCTTATTAAAATTCTTGATGAATCAAAATTTGGTACTAAAGAATACTCACCTTATCATATTTTTATAAAGGCCTTATATGAGCTTCAAAAAGAGGATATTTTATTTGAATACGACACACCATCGGCTTTACCCGCAAGTGAAGTAGATTTGGCCAATTTTCAGGAAGATGCGGTTAAGCGTATTTATTCAAGGCTTAAAACTTATAATGGTGTTCTCATTGCAGATTCTGTTGGACTTGGAAAGACCTGGATTGCCAAAAAGGTCATTGAAGACTTTGGTTTTTATAGACGAAAAAGATTTGTTGTTATTTGTCCTGCCTCAGTAGATGAACCTTTATGGAGGCCAGCCCTAAAAGACATAGGAGTTTCTGAAAACATTATCCATATGGAGGAGCTTGGAAGAGAGGACCTTAATTTCTCAGAACTTGAAAGGAAATTAAATTTTAGGCTTGAAGACATAGCCTTGATTGTCATTGACGAGTCTCATAACTTTAGAAACCCATTTTCTAATCGATATGAAAATCTGTTCACTTTAATAGAAAAAACCAGCATTGAAAACAAACCAAAAATTTTGCTCCTTACCGCAACGCCGATGAACAACACTCATTGGGATCTCTACTTTCAATTGATGTTATTAGCCCAAAATAATAAGAGAATTTTTTTTAAAGAAGGCATCTTTGATTTAGAAAAGGAATTTAAAAAGGCAGATAAAGGTAATATTTCCCAATTAGCAGATATTTTGCAGATTATCTCCATCAGGAGAACCAGACAATATATAAAGGATAACTACCCGGATGCAAAGTATAAAGATGAAACGGAGAATTGGATACAAATTAAATTTCCAGAACGAGAATTAGATGAGATAAATTATAGTCTTAATGAGACCTATCAAGGTCTTTATCACCAAATTGCCGAGAAGATAGAAAAAGGACTAAATCTTGCCTACTACAGACTTGAAGAATATCGGATAGCTGGCAAGAGAAACGAGATGGAACTAGGAAGAATGAAGGCCTTGGGGGGTATCTTACAGACCCTCCTCTTAAAACGCTTGGAAAGCAGTGTAAAAGCCTTTAGAAAAAGTATCCAGACACAAATAGATTTTCTTTCTACTTTTAAAGAGATCTTTCAAGAGGGTAAAATATTAAGAAAAAAGTTCTATGATAAATACCTTACTTATTTAGAGGAAGAAACGGAAAACGCAAGTTATTTAATAGAACAATTAAAGAGGAACCTTGAACCAGTGAAATTAGCAGAGTTTAATACAAAAAAGTTTTTTGAAGATTTAGACAAGGATATAAAAATATTTCAAGAAATAAAGGCCCTCGTTGCCCCTATAGATAAAAATCAGGACGCTAAGCTAAAAAAATTAAAAGAAAAATTGATAGAGCTTAAAGATAAGGGGAAAATACTTCTTTTTTCATTCTATGCAGATACCATTGACTATCTCTATGAGGCACTTATTCAAGACAAAGTGTTTTGCACTAAATTTAGTAAAAAAATAGCCAAGATAACGGGTAAATCTTCACCCCACGAGAGAAAGGAAAAAATTAGTAACTTTCTTAATTCGGATACAGATTTGCTCCTTTCTACAGATATTTTATCAGAAGGCCAAAACCTCCAAAAGGCAAGGATAGCCATAAACTATGATTTACATTGGAATCCAGTAAGAATGATTCAGCGGGCAGGAAGGATTGATAGAATAGGCTCACCCTTTGATGAGATATACATCTATAATTTCTATCCGGAAAAGGAATTAGAAAGCCTGTTAGAGTTGGTAAAGATATTACAGACAAAGATAGAAATGATAAATGAAACTATAGGCTTAGACGCTTCCGTTTTAGGCGAAAAGATTAATCCCAAGGTCTTTGGGATCATACGAGATTTAAGAGGGACCAAAGACAAAAAAGAAGTGATTCTTAAGGAACTTGAAGAGGAACAATTCGGAGGGGGAGAGCTTTTCTGGCAGCCACTAAAAGACTTTGGTCTAGAAAGATTAAAGGAATTCTGTGAGTCTCTTCCCCACGGCATTCAAAGTGGTCTAAAGAAAGGATTTAAGGGCATTTTCTTCTCGTATAAATATGAAGAAGACTATCATCTTTGGTATCTTTATGACGCTATCAATGACCGCTTTATCACTAATAAAACAGAGATATTAAATTTTATCTCCTGCAAAGAAGATGAGCCAAGAGTAATCCCTGAAGATTTAGATGTGTTTGAAATCCACAAAAAGGTAAGGAGGAAAATAGAAGAGTTTTTCTCTGAAGGTTTAATAGCCACAAAGATACGCGCTGTTCATGGCCGGATGGAGAAAACATTGCGAGACATGAGGGATGAGCTAGTATTTATCCAAGAGAATTACCTGGAAGAAAACGATGCATTAATACAAAAAGTTGATAATATAATAAATGGCCTTCCCAACATCTCTTTTACCAAGAAAAGGATGAAAACCTTAAGAAAAATCTGGAAAGATTATAAGCAGTCCAGAAATTGGCATATTATGCTGGCAAGGCTTAGTGAATTTTTACCTGTCTGCCGAACAGGCAGGAAGGAAAAGCCTGTAAATGAATTAGAGGAAGCAGTAGAATTTGATGAAAGTAAATTAAAGCTTATCTGTGTGGATTTTATCTCATAAAAGAGGACGATGTGGTAAAAATTGAAAAGGCTACGTATAAAAATCTTTTAGATAAAGTCTCAAACCTTATTGAAGAGGCAAGAAGGAAGACAGTCAGACATATAAACACAGTTATTACCCAGACTTATTGGGAGATTGGAAGACTTATTGTAGAGGAAGAACAGAGAGGCATGGCAAGGGCAGAATATGGTGAAGAACTTGTAAAAAGGTTATCAAAGGACCTTACAAAAAGATTTGGCAAGGGATTTACCATGTCAAACCTCTGGAATATGCGTCAATTCTTCTTAACTTACCCAAAACTCTACGCACTGCGTAGAGAATCTATGGATGAAAAACTCTACGCACTGCGTACACAATTGAGCTGGACACATTTTAGAATTTTGATGAGGATTAAGGATGAAACAGCAAGGCAGTTTTATGAAATAGAAACAATAAAGAACAATTGGTCCACCCGTGAGCTTGAGAGGCAAATAGACTCAGTGTTGTTTGAAAGGCTCACCCTAAGCAAGAACAAAAATAAAGTAATGGAACTTTCCCGGAAAGGCCAGATTATTGAAAGACCTGAGGATGCTATAAAAGACCCCTATATACTTGAATTTTTAGGACTACCAGAAAAAAGTTATTATACAGAATCCCAATTAGAGCAAAGACTAATTGACCACCTTCAAGAATTTCTATTGGAGCTTGGTAAAGGTTTCACCTTTGTGGCCCGGCAGAAAAGGATTACTATTGATAATGAACACTATTATATTGACCTTGTCTTTTATCACAGGATATTGAGATGTCTTATATTAATCGACCTAAAAGTTGGCAAGCTAGAACACAAAGATGTTGGACAAATGAATTTTTACCTCAATTATATAAAGGATAAGGAAATGCTCGAGGGTGAAAACCCACCTGTAGGAATTATCCTCTGTACGGAGACTGGTAGGAGTAGGGTATTTGTAGAATATGCCCTTGGTGGATTAAGTAATAAGGTCTTTGTTTCTAAATACAAATTGTATTTGCCCACTAAAAAGGAGTTGGAGGCTGAGATCAAAAAAGAAGCCGCCCGATTCTCCCTAATTAAAAAAAAGCAAACAACTAATAATGATTGATATTAAACAATTTATAGAAAGCCACATCCCTCAAATGGATAGCCCTGAAAAGGTCTATCAACTCTTTCAAGGCCTAGGATACAAAACCTTAGATCCATCTTATAAAGGAAAGGAGGCATGGGGACTTAGAGAAAAAGATAAGGAATTCATAAAACAGATTTATGCTATTGCCAATTATAAAAAGAAATTTCAAATCTTTCTGGTAGAACTAAAGACCCTCTCGCCAGGCATTCTAAGAGAAATCCCCCTCTATTTTGAAAGAGAAATCCAATACCCATTCTTTATTTTCACCCCTGATTATCAAAACTATACCTTTGTTTTGATAGAAAAAATCCGTGAGGATGTGGGGGTATGGAAGCGAAAAATTATCAAACTCAATCTGGATAGAGAGAATGCTTATTACACAGATAAATGGATTCTATCTGAGATAGCTCTCAAAGATCCTACAGACGACCCCAAAAAGATATTTAAATCCTTACAGCAGGCCTTTGGCATTCAGAAGGTAACAAAAAGGTTTTTTGTAGAATATCACAAAAACTTTGATATGTTAATAGAATCCTTAAAAAGGAATAATAGGGGTATCCCGCTGTTTAATTATCCGGAGCGCCTTTATGCCTTTGCCCAAAGATTTATGGGCAGACTAATGTTTTTATACTTCCTCCAAAAAAAAGGTTGGCTAGCAGGGGATAAAAAGTTCATTACAAACTGGTTCAACAAGACCAAAAGAGAGAGGAAAAATTTCTATCAAAGCATCTTAAAACCGCTATTCTTTGAAATACTCAACCGCAAAAGGCCAAATGATAACTCCCCCTTTGGGAAAATACCTTTTCTCAATGGTGGCCTATTTGAAAAAGACTATGATGAATTAGTTTATATCCCAGATACAACTATAGAAAATATTCTTAAATTCCTAAATTTCTATAATTTTACTATTTCAGAAGAAGTACCCCTTGAGGTAGAAGTAGCCGTTAATCCCGAGATGCTTGGAAAAATCTTTGAAAGTATGCTCCCAGAGTATGAACGTGGGGAAAAAGGCACATTTTATACGCCTCGTCCAATTGTTCATTATATGTGTAGGGAAAGCCTAAAAGAATACCTGGTAAGTTTTAGTGATATACCAAGATACAAAATCCTACCACTCATAGAAGAAGGAAGAGTAAAACAATTAACAGCAACCGAGGCCAAAAAAGTCTATGAATTACTGAGAAATGTGAAAATTCTGGATCCTGCTGTGGGTTCTGGTGCCTTTTTAGTGGGAATGATGCAAGAGATAATTCGTTTGAGAAAGGCATTAGGTTCAATTTTAGAAGAAAAGATATTAGATGCTGAGTTAAAAAGAGAGATAATTCAGGAAAATCTCTATGGCGTAGACATCGAACCAGAGGCAATTGAAATTGCCCGTCTAAGACTCTGGCTCTCTTTAGTAGTAGATGAAGAGAAACCTGAGCCCTTACCGAACCTTGATTATAAAATCCTACAAGGTAATAGCCTAATAGGAACTATAAAGGGATATAACCTCTTAAAACTTTTTGAATCAGGAAAACTTGAACTCCAAATTGGTAAAAAAGAAGTTATCCCTAGTAAACAGCTTGAATTGTTTAGTAAGATTGAAACGTTAAAAAAAGAAAAACTGAAAATTGAAGAAAAAATAAAAAAAGGCGCCTACACACTCTCTCAAGGTAAGTTAAAGTTTCTTAATTTTCAGCTTTATCAAATAAATAATCAATTAAAAAAATTAAAGCCCAAAGATAATATAAAAGTAGTAAAAAACCAGGATATGTTCGGCATCCAGGTTGAAGTGAGCGATTATCACAGATTAAGAAATCAGTTTGCCTTTATAACTGACCCTTTAAAGAGAAAAGAGGCAAAAGAAAAATTGCAATTATATGAAAAAGAGATATTCCGCATCGCTAAAGAGCAAATCATATCCAAATTCAGACAAGATATAAATAATATCAGAGAGAGATATAAATTTCGTGATATTCCCAAAACCAAGCAAAATAAGATAAACAAATTAGAATTGACCATCTCTGAAATAGATAGAATATTTTCCCAATATGAAAAAGACAAGGTTAAGCCCTTCTTTCTTCCCCAGTGGGAGTTTAAAGACATATATAGAGAAAAGGGAGGCTTTGATATTGTTATCGCCAATCCACCTTATGTAAGGACACAAAAACTTTCCGACCTACCTTATAGAGAGGATTTGAAAAACCACCATGGATATATTGATGACCTCTATGTACATTTTACCTTCCGTGCCTTTGAGCTTGCCAGATCAAGAGGCATAATAACCTTCATTACCTCTGATACCTACCTCACCTTGGCCTGGAAGGAGAGAATGCGCAGGCTTCTCCAAGATTACCGGCTTCGTAGGTTAATTTTAACTCCCAAGGCATTTGAGGCAACCGTTAATACTGCTATTTATATTGCCCAAAAAGAAGTGCTTTCTGATTATAACCTAACCTTCATAGATGCCAGAGAAATCAGCAGCAATGAAGACCAAAACTGGGAGGATAGACTTATTGTATTTGAGGAATTAAAAGAGATTGAAGCCTATGATACCCAAACCCCCGTAAGGCTGGGAAATAAAGAATTAGAGGTGTCTTATAGTCGTTATGCCGATATAGGGCAATACCGAGTACCTATTGAAATCTATAAAAAATCAGTAAAAAGGGTCTTCTTCCCTCCCACCGAGAAAAATCTCAAAATCTATCAAAAATTTATGCCCAAAATGAATGAACTTTATGAGAAATGGTGGGATAAGATAAAATCGAGTAAGGATATACAAAAGCATAAAAAAGAAATAAAAGGATATCTTTCTACTTTAAGGCCAGGGGATATTACTCTTCTGGGACTGATAACAGAGGGTGGACAAGGACTTGCAACTGCAGATAACGGCAGATTCTTGGCTGTGCTAGAAGGCACAGAAGAGGCAAAGAGGATTGAGGAGAGACTTAAAGATTTTGAGAAAAAGTGGAAGAAAAAAGATAGCAAAATTTATGAAACTTATCAGGAGCTGCTGAAAAGATATCCAAGAAACGAAGCATTGGATAAATTAAGAAGGAAATTTGGTGAAAAAAAATTGGGTTTCCCAAGGGGATTTATTTATAAAATTATCAAAAAAGAGGATGTTTTTGACATTGCCTCTCATTTATCGAAAATCACTGGCTTTGAAGACCAAGAGGCTGAACGACAGCGCATAATATTTGAGGGTTTGGAAACACCGAGATACTGGGTATCCTTTGAGACCACCAAAAGTGCAGAAGATGTCTACTTCTGGTCGCCAAATGTTATCTGTATTAACTGGTCTAAAGAAGTGGTGAAATGGTTTTTCAGGTACTCTGGGAAAAATGCTTATAGAATGCCTGTAATCCGCAATCCCCATCTTTATTTTTGTAAAGGGGTTATCCTATCTCGTTTTCACAGATTACGAGCAAAAGTAGTTGGTTATAGTATATTTGACGATTCTCATCCATTTTTGACAGTAATCAACAACATACTAGGTAATAATTCAGAAAAAATGTTATCTGCACTTTTAAACTCTTCAATCCTTGGTATTATATTTGATGAGTTTTACGCCACCAAGAAATTTGAACTTAACGCCCTCCGTCTCTTGCCCATCGTCATTCCCAGCGCATCACAGCAAAAAGGAATAGAAACTCTAGTTAACAAGGCCATTGCGATTCAAAAGAAGCGCTATGCCACAAAGGATGAAGATGAAAAATCCCGATTGTGGCAAGAACTTCAAGAAGTGCAACGGCAAATAAGTAGGAAGGTAGAAGAAATTTATGGGATTTAGAAATGGCACATGAAATATACCCTATACCTTCCATATTCTCTGGTTTAAGTAAACAGGAATTCATTGAACTACTGAGGAGGTAAAAAATATGAAAAAGAAAAAGGATTATGAGGAGAATTATTGCCCAATATGCGGTCATAAAAATGTACTGGAAGAAAAAGCTCAGAGAAAAAGTCCTTCCTATAAAAACAAAGAATACTCTTATTATGAATGTCCACGATGTGGTGATTTTTTCATATCTTATGAACTAGACAGAAATCTTCAAAGTGAACAGAAACCGCTTACTTTGATTTCATCTTGGATAAGGGAACAAAATGAAATAGGAAGAGAAGTATCTTTAACGACTGAGGCTTATGAAAGGCTTAAAAAAGATTTACGGATGCCAAGCGTCAGTGAAAAACAATTTAAATTAATGCAAGCACTCGAAAGACGCACCAGACCAGGGAAATGGATTGATTTCAGAGAAAATAAGGAGGCCCTTATAGCAGCCGGATGGTGTACTAGCTTAGAAGAACTTATCTTTTGGATAAAAACATTAATTGAAAGAAAGCTCCTAAAAGAAAAAGGTACCCAAACCTATAGGGCTACTCCTGGGGGTATTAGACTAGATGGACCTTCACATATTCAGATTACCGGTTCTGGTTGGGATTACTTGGATGAATATAAACGTCGGAAACCAAAGGATTCAAAAAAAGCCTTTATAGCCATGTGGTTTGACAAAAGGATGGATTCTATTTTGGACAATGCTATATATCCTGCTGTTGAGGAGGCTGGATATGAGCCAATAAGAATAGACCGTGTTGAACATATTGATAAAGTTGATGATAAAATCATTGCTGAGATTAGATCATCAAAATTCGTCATTGCAGACTTGACAAAACACCGAAACGGTGTTTACTTTGAAGCTGGCTTTGCTCTTGGACTTGGTATCCCTGTGGTCTGGTGTGTTAGAGAGGATCAACTAGAAAAAGCACACTTTGACGTAAGCTAGTTTAATCTTATCATTTGGGAAAATGAGAAGGATTTAAAGGAAAAATTGCTTAATCGTATTAAAGCTGTAATTGTCTAAAAGATGCCTGAAACAAATAAGATGACCAATTGTAACTTATATAAACATTGACACTTGTTTTCCTAAAATTCATGGTTTATGGGTCTATATACTCTTCAAAGTTATTACGCCAAGTCACATTTTGATTAATAAAATTCCCAAAGAAATTGACTATTTTTTCCTTTATATTTTGATCAGGGTTAACAATTGTAAGAGATGGTTTATTTGTATTTTTACAAATGGCCCTTTTAAATAGCCATTTTGCTTCAATATCTATATCTGGAAAGGAATATCCAATTATGATGAGTCTATCAGCCCGTTTTAAATAATCTTCTGCAACCTTCCAGACATTGGCTAAGGGTTCAGGAAAATCCTTAAAATATGTTGGGGGAACTAAGATAGGTTCCAATTGATTTTTGCATTCTGGACAGCGTTTTTTAAATATGCTCTTATATCTCCGATAGAAGGCAAGGGATACTTTCTTACAGTGTGGACAATATCCCCAATTAAGTGATCCATGAAGCTTGAGCAAATGTATATCTTTCTCTTTCCATCCATGCGTTAATCGGTCTTCATAGCTGGGGAAGTTTTCTATATGTTTAAATGGCAAGTGATAATTGCCAACAATACGGTGATTATTTATTACAGCAGCTTTATCAAGAAAGAGGTCATAGTTGAAGGAAATCATGCAGTTAACTTCATCTATTGGCATTACATAATCTATGAGCTTGTCATAGCAATTTCGACGTCGATCAGCACCGGAACCAGCACGCTTCCAGATGGTACTTTGTTCTAATGTAGTAAAAATAAACTCATAAAGGGCACGTTGGAACTCTTTAAAAGGCAACCACTTTTCTCCCCCTCGGCGCCCAAGGTCTACAAAGCTTAACAGTTCTTCAATATTAATAGAACTTAGGTAGTTGATGGACGTTAGGTAGTTATCAGGAAGTGGGTCATTAATTAGTTTCTCTAAGTTAGTCCCGTATAGTCTGTCTATAAGTTGAGCAGTTAGTCTAAAGGGCCTATCATCTTTAATTTCATAAATTCCATGCTTCTTGGCATCACGATAAAGAGAAAAACCTTTATACACGAAATCCTTTGTTACTGGTGCTTCAAGATGTACAGACGCACCAGCACCAAACACATATACATTTACTTTTCGGCTCTTCATCATAACTTAAGATTAAAATACCCTACAAAATGCTCCAAGTAAAGTAGATCCTACAATTTTTGTGGAATTTTTTTATGCAACATCTATCTTTCCAGAGGCTATGAGTTTCTCAGAGATATTTATGAAAAATACCAAAAGATAAATTGATTATCTCTTTCCCAAACAGTATATAAAATTATGCCCATTCTGTTAAGCTTGATTATTCTCAGTTACTGAGAGAAAGAATACACTAAACAAACGCAAAAAAGCTGGTAGAGGAGTTTAAAAAAATATATCATGATTGGGTGAATGAAATAAAATATCTTTTCAAAGGAGGCTAACAATGAATTTCTAGATATAGATTTTGCTGATATACGAAATAAAAAACCTACCCTTGGATACCGGTCTTTTAATAATTACAAACTGCAAAACTTACCGTGTAAAGAGGCCCAAAAAAGGTTATAACATTGTATAAGACATCCAAGATTAAAAAGTATTGGATAGGCGGAGGATAAAATGAAGGTAATATTTGACCCAGAAACCGATACTCTAAGTATCATTTTTAGAGATGATAAAATCTCTGAGAGCAATGAGATAAGGGAAGGCATTATTATTGATTACAGCAAGGACGGAAAGATTGTATCTATGGAAATCATGGATGCCTCTGAACAGGTATCAGAACCTCAAGGTATATTTTATGAGTTAAGAACTAAAGAAAAAGCTGTTGCTTAAGATGAAAGTGGCCTAGCAATTAAAATTATTACAGAAAAGATATGAGAAAGATTAAATACAAATTGTCTATAAGCTTTATGGGCTGACAGAGGAAGAAATAAAGATTGTAGAAGAAAGTAAAAAATGAAAATTATGCCATTGTCTTTGACATCCGCCCTCCTGTAGGCGAAGAGTTTGACGATTGTCTTAAAGGGTTTATAATAAAAATAAATGCGAGTGATCCTTTTTTCTGGAAAAGGCGGAGTAGGAAAGACCACCCTGGCGGCAGCTACGGGCATTAAAATTGCCAAAAGGGGAAAACGCACCTTAGTTATGTCTTTGGACCCTGCACATAGTCTAAGTGATGCCTTTGACCTGAAACATGGCCTCATGGAGAGAAATAAAGGTAAACCTTTAAAAATTACTAAAAATCTTTATATCCAGGAACTAGATGTCCATGAGGAGTTAAAAAAACACTGGGGAGAGATCCATAAATATCTTTCGCTCCTTTTAAATGTCTCGGGGTTTGAGGAAGTATTGGCAGAAGAGTTGGCTATTTTACCAGGTATGGAAGAAGTGAGCGCCCTTTTATACCTTAACCATTATTATCGTCAAAAGACTTATGATGTGATTATTCTTGACTGTGCCCCTACGGGTGAATCTATACGTTTCGCTAGTATTCCTACAGCTTTAGAGTGGTATATGAAAAAAATTTTTAAATTGGAAAGAAGGGTAGTGAGATATATGAGGCCTTTTACGAAGCGTCTGAGCGACATTCCCTTACCAGAAGAACCTTATTTTGATGCTATTGAAAAACTCTTTCAACGCCTTGAAGGGGTAGACCGTTTGTTAACCAATCCAGAAGTTACTACCGTGAGGTTAGTTACCAACCCAGAGAGAATGGTGATAAAAGAGACACAAAGGGCTTATCTCTATTTTAATCTTTATCAAATTTGCACCGATGCAGTTATAATTAACCGGATTATCCCAGAGGATATTGAAGAATCCTTTATTTCTTCTCTTCAAAAATGGCAGAGAGAGTATATCCGTCTTGCTGAAAATTATTTTTCTCCTATTCCCATATTTCATGTATTCCTCTCTTGTGATGAAATGGTTGGTTATGAAAAACTTTCTCATTTAGCAGAGACAGTTTATGCTGAGAAAAATCCTGCTTTGATATTTTATCAACAAAAGCCTTATGAGTTTTTAAAAGAGAATAACCAATATATGTTACGCCTTTACCTACCTTTTATTACTAAAGGAGAGATCGAGCTTACTAAAAGCAATGGCGAACTTATTGTTAGGATAGGGAGTTTCAAAAGACATATTCTTTTGCCTCGGTCTTTTGCCCTTGCTCATCCAGAGAGGGCAAAGATTAAAGACAAAGTGCTTACTATCAATTTTAAAGGAGGAGAAAATGGCTGAAAAAAAGGAAAAAAAAGAAGAAGTAATTTGTCCATTATGCCTTTTTATGAGAAGCCTTTCAGAAAAGCAAAAGCAGTATCAACAGTTTTTTGAGCATTTAAATAAGGCGAGAATAGAAGTCCTTGAGGCATTTAAATCTTTGATTGAGGGAAGGATTGAAGAGATAAAAAAGGAAAAGAAAAAAGTGGAAAAGATAAAAGTAGAAAGCTAGATGCCCAAGCAAATTTATCTTATCGATGGAAGTTCCTATATTTACCGTGCTTATCATGCCTTAACCCCTCTTTCTAATTCCCGAGGATTTCCCACTCATGCCATTTATGGCGTTACCAATATGATTTTGAAGATACTGAGAGAAAAAAAACCTGATTATATAGCGGTAGTCTTTGATGCTAAAGGCCCTACTTTCAGACATAAAGAAAGTCCTACTTACAAGGCAAATCGTCCCACTATGCCTGAAGATCTTTCTCAGCAAATACCCTACATAAAAAAAATCATCCAGGCCCTGGGTATTACTTTTTTAGAAAAAGAAGGATATGAGGCAGATGATATTATAGCCACTTTATGTAAACAATTTGCCCATCAAGATGTAGAAATTGTTTTAGTTTCAGGAGATAAGGATTTGTGGCAATTGCTTTCTTCTAAAACAAAATTGTGGGATTCCATGCGAGATAAAATTTTGGAAGAAAGAGACATTTTGGGAAAATACAAATTACCACCCTCACGCTTAAAAGAAGTTATGGCCCTTACTGGAGACAAAATAGATAATATTCCTGGGGTGCCAAAGGTAGGAGAAAAAACCGCTATTAAGCTTATTCAAGAATTCGGTTCTTTAGACAATCTTTTAGCCAATATAGAAAAAGTCAAGTCTCGCCTATTAAGGGAAAATTTACTCCAATATAAAAATCAAGTTTTAACTAATTTAAAGTTGGTCAGCCTTGATGAGAATGTTCCATTAAATCTGAGACTGCAACACTTATCTCCTCAACCAATAGATAGAGAAACTTTGATAAAATTATTTACTGAACTGGACTTCAAAAAGCTCCTGAGGGAGCTTTTACCTGAACCATCTTTAGCAGAAGTGAAATATGAGTGCGTGTTAGATAAACCAACCTTAAATAGGATGATAGAGAGGCTAAAAACCAAAAAGAGTGTTGCTTTAGAAGTCCAGACTACAGAAAGAGACCCTATCTCGTCTGAACTGGTGGGCATTTCATTTTGCTGTGAACCAGGTGAGGCTTGGTATATTCCTCTAAAGCACTTTTATCTGGGTGTGCCTTCCCAGTTACCTTTAAAAGAAGTCTTAGAAGGATTAAGAGAGATTTTAGAAGATGGAACATTCTTGAAAGTAGGACAAGAAATAAAACATACCCTTTTGGTTCTCCGAAGGTATGGGGTTGAGCTTAAGGGTGTCTATTTTGATACTATGGTAGCGGCTTATGTTTTACAACCTGGACAGACAAGTTATAATTTAGAAGAATTGGCTCAAACCTACCTGAAAGTGAGAAAGAAGAGTTATAAGGAGCTAGTATCTAAGGATCGTAAACCAATAACTTTCTCACAAGTTCCATTAGAAAAAGCTAAAAATTATGCCTGTGAAAAGATAGATATAATTTTAAGATTAAAACACATTCTAGCTGAAAAAATAGAAGCCTCTTCTCAAAAAGCGTTATTTCAGAATATAGAACTACCTTTGATTCCCGTTTTAGCGGATATGCAGTGGTGGGGGGTGAAAATAGATAGTAATTACCTAAGGAGGCTTTCTAATATCTTTAGTGATAGATTGCGGAATTTAGAAAGACGCATCTTTAAGCTGGCCGGAGAAGAATTCAATATTAGTTCCCCTGCCCAATTGCGGCATATTTTGTTTGAAAAATTGAAATTACCTGTGATCAAGAAAACAAGAGGTAAAACAGGTTATTCTACAGATGCTGAAGTCTTAAATAGTCTAGCCGTTATTCATCCTTTACCTCAAGAAGTAATTAATTATAGAAATCTGATGAAGCTTAAATCGGGCTATATAGATGCCTTACCTAAAATGGTTAATCCTAAAACAGGGCGTATCCATACTTCCTATAATCAAACGGTCACGGCTACAGGACGTTTGAGTAGTAGTGAACCCAATTTACAGAATATTCCAACACGGGGGGAAGATGGAAAAAGTATTCGCTGTGCCTTTATCCCTGAGACAGGTTGGCTTTATTTAGCAGCAGATTACTCTCAGATTGAATTAAGACTTCTTGCTCATTTTTCAGATGATGTTGCTTTAATAGAGGCGTTTCACCGCGGAGAGGACATTCATTCCCGCACAGCTTCTGAGATATTTCAAGTTAAACCCCAATTAGTTACACCAGATATGCGACGACAGGCTAAAGTAATCAACTTTGGCATTATTTATGGAATGAGTCCTTATGGTCTTTCTAAAGAATTAGGTATTGATGTAGCCACAGCTAAAAAATATATTGAGGAATATTTTGCCCGTTATCCTGGAGTTAATGAATATATTGAAAATAGCCTTAATAAGGCCAGAAAAAACGGCTATGTTGAGACTTTTTTTAAGCATAAACGTTTCATTCCTCAAATAAACAGCAAAAATAGTATCCTACGTAAATTTGCTGAAAGGGTAGCGATTAATACTCCTATTCAGGGCACAGCAGCAGAAATAATAAAGTTAGCCATGATTCATCTATGGCAGGTTATTAAAGAAAGGCATTTAAAGACAAAAATGATTATGCAAGTTCATGATGAGCTTATTTTTGAACTACCTCCTCAAGAAGAGCAAACTTTAAAATCATTAGTTAAAGATATTATGGAAGGGGTAGTGAATTTAAAAGTGCCCTTAAAAGTCAACATTAAAATAGGAAAGAACTGGGCTGAGGTAAGTTAAAATGCTCTTTTATTTTTCCACAATAAATACAATTTCCCCTTTTTCGGTAAAACCCATAGTGTGCCGAATAATGGTTTTAAGATAAACAGGGTCGGTTTGGATACGTTTAATTTGTTTTTTTAATTTTTGGTTTTCAGTAACTAACCGTTGATTTTGGGCATGAATATTCTGATAGGTTTTTTGAAGGGAAATAAAATCTAAATAGCCATTTTTGCCAAATAAAAGCAAAATTATAGAAAAAACTAAAGTAATTATGATGAAAAAAAACTCCTTCCGCATAATTTTTTAATATAACATGTATTTTTTATAAAAAGCAAGTCCAAATTTTACCCAAAATCCTTGTTTGTCCTACAAGAAACCCCGTAAGCCTGTCTGCCCCCGCCTGCCTGTCGGGCAGGGAACAGGCAGGTATGCTATAATAAAGCGATTTTGAGAAATACCTTTCACCTAAAAGGTGAAAATACACTCACGGGGGTAAGAACAGGCTATTGAGGATATAAGAGAGATTAAAGTAGATGAAGGCTTAAGGGAATTATATTGTAACGTCCGCACGTTTGATATAGATGCGACGGGTATTTCAGGACAAAAGAAGGAAGCAGAGATGACCTGCAGCCAGAAACCTGGAGTTTATAAAGCAGTGTGAAAGGCAGATGTCTAAAGGCAACCTGTCTGCCCCTGCCGGCAGGCGGGGACAGGCAGGAAAGAAGATGAATGGAGGCCATACGAAAATAGACATATTGCCGAGACAGTACATTGCATGGAAAAGACAAATCAGGCATTTAGGCTAATTGTGGTAAGGAGACCCTATCAGCCAAGGCTACGCCGTAAGATATGGATATTTTGCTGTGATAGTTCATAAAGAATCTTTGTTTATTAAAGGGAATTATTTTAAGAAAGGAGAGCTGCGTCTTAAATAGGTCATTTTTCGCTTAATTTAAGAGTTATTGTAAGTATTTACTTTCCTGCGGCAGACAGCTTAGATGAAAATTTCTACCTTTCTCTCCTAATTTTTTCTCATTTTCTTGTTTAAATACCCTTATCCCCAAATCAATCGCGGATTTTGGCGGGCAGTGGCTGTTTTGGGCTCTAAGGTAGCCGAGGAACTCTTTCCTAATGAATCTCCCATTGGGAGCATATCCTTATTGATTAGAAGGCTCTCTGTGCAGGTAATAGGGGTCTTGGGGGAAAGGGGTGGGGCTATAGGGAGGAAATATTTGGACGATAGGATTGTCATACCTATTACAACATTAATGAGGAGAATCCTAAATGAAGAAAGGTATATAACCCTAATCCGTGTAAGGACTTCTGCCCCCTTAAAGGAAACAGCAGAAAATATAAGGGCACTTCTTCGAAGAAACCATGGCCTTTCAGGAAGCAAGCCCGATGACTTTAGGATTAGGACAGCAGAAGAGGTATTGAAATATCTAATGGTAGTCTCAGGTACACTCATTATATTCTTGGGGACTTCTGGGGTAATATGCCTTCTTGTTGGCGGCTTTATCTTGGCAAATCTATTTTATCTCTCTATAAATGAAAGAAGAAAGGAGATCGGCATAAAAAGGGCATTTGGGACCAGGGAAAAGGATATCTTCAGATTCTTTCTCTTAGAGATAGTGGTTACTACTATATTTGGAGGAATTTTGGGGATACTATTGGCACTTATAGGGGGATTTGTCTTAGAACATTTTGGGAATATCCCTATGGTCTTCTCTTATAAGGTATGGTCAATTGTATTTATATTGAGTCTCTTAGTAGGCCTTATCTCAGGCATGAGGCTAGCTATGAGGGCAGCCAAGATTGCCCCCATTTTGGCAATAAGAGGTTGAGAGAGAATATCTTAATCAAGGTAGCCTGGCAACACCTCACCCTCCACAAAAGGAGGACCCCCCTTTCACTTTTAGGCATTCTATTTGGCATTTTGGCCTTGGTAGCGGTAGGAAACGTCTCTTTGGCAATGAAAAGGAGGATGGAGATAGAACTGAATAAGTTTGGGCCAAATCTCGTTATAGTCCGTGCAGGGGTAGTCTATGTCCACGGTCGTTCCCAAAGGCAATTCTCCTTTGCAAAGACGCTAAGAGATGTTAAGGCTATAAGGCATTCTATCTTGGGGATAGATATAGCCATCCCCCTCTCTGAAAAGGAGTTTTCTATAAGGTATAAACAAAATAAGACAACAGCCAGGCTTATAGGAGCAGGCCCAAAGATCTTTGAGTTGAGGAACCTGGGGCTCTTAAAAGGAAAATTCTATTCAGAAGGGGATGAAAGACTTGCCCCAAGGAATGTAGTCTTGGGGTATAAGGTTTGGTAGACCCTATTTTCTGGAGGGGATGCAATTGATAAGACTATATTGATCCGTCGTGTGCCTTGTAAGGTAATTGGCATCCTAGAGAAAAAGGGGGTTGACCTAGCAGGTGAGGATCAGGATAGCGTAATTTATACCCCACTTAATACCATGATGAGGCGTTTTTTAAATGTAGACTATTTCTCTACTATCCTCATTAAGGCAAAGGAGAAGAAAAATATTGCCAATATCAAAGAAGAGACAGAAAGGCTTTTAAGGAAAAGGCACAAAATAGGGCCTGGGGCAAAGATGACTTTACTGTCTATACCCTTTCTGAGATGACAAAAAAGAAAGAGGAGGGCCTAAAACTGGTTTCTCTCTTGAGTAAGATGGCAGCAACTATATCCTTTTCCATAGGGGTCTTAGGCATCTTTGCCATGATGCTCCTCTCTGTATCAGAAAGGAAGAGGGAGATTGGGATAAAGAGGGCAGTAGGTGCAAAAAGGAGGGATATCCTGATTCAATTTTTGGGTGAGTCACTCTTTATCTCCCTTTTTGGTGGAATAGGAGGGGTAGTATTGGGAATTATAATTAGCCTTATTATAATTATCTCTGGACTACCCTTGGTGATAAACCCAATACACCTTGCCCTAGCATTTTTTATCAGTATTTCCTTAGGGGTCTTATCAGGCCTATATCCTGCCTACCTTGCCACATCCATAGAACCACTAGAGGTCCTAAAGGCCTAGCTTACAGGTAAAGTAACCTTAAAATACCATAAATAATAAGGAGAGGTACTCCAGTTAAAGGTATTAAGGTCAGTATTTGCAGGCACTACTAGTACATAGCCCCAGTAATCACCAGGCAGTAATGATGCTACATCCCCTGTAAAGATGACTTGGTCTAGAGGTTCAACTTGTTCTGTCCTCCAAGGCACAATAGATGCTAAATCAGTGAAAAGTACTAAGTTATTATTGCTGTCAAAGAGATAGATATTCCCATCAGGAAGGGCAATAGCTACATAGATATCCACTGGTCCTGAAAAGGTAGGAAGGGCTACCCTTACTGTGGCAGTACCTGTAGTCATGTCCCCAAAGGAGAATGGCCTTGCTAAAAATGGATCTTTGTTTATGACAGGTGCAGTGACGGGGTCATAATAGATAAAATTAGGGCTATTAGGCACAGGCATCTGGTAACCAGGGATGCCCCCTACCCTAAGGGATGGGTCTCCAAAGAGGACAAATTTCTGGAACATAAAGAACTTTGCTACAGGATACCAGTATCGTATCCGTTCAAGCGTTGTCTCATCTTCGTTTATTTTTATCTCCTCGTCCCACCACTCCGGCACTGTCTTAGCGGCATGTTCATTGTAATACTTAATTACTGCCTCCCTCCACATATCCCCTATTAATCTGTACCCATGTGTATATGCCTCAAATAGCCATTTTCCTAAATCATATTGGGGATCCTGAGAGGCACGACTGCAGGCATAATAGGCAATGGCACCACAATGAGGACATTCACAAATCAAAAACTCAGGATAGGAACCCTCTCTCTCTTCATCCTGTATAGTAGCAGGTTGTGGTGGCCAGCTATAACAATCGAAATGCTCACCTGCTTTAAAGCCTGCGTGTGAAATCCCATAAATATCTTTATACCCATCAAACATCAAAGAACTTGGGCCAAATTCACCTGCAAGGCATCCACCATGAAAGACTATGGGAAACATAGGCTTATTTTGATCCTCTTGGACTTTCTGCCAGTCCCTAGTCCGTTGTCCCATCCTCCCAGGACCATGGTCCATAAAATAAAGAAATCCTATCCCCTCTTGAAGCCCGGCTCTTATATCATCATCACCAGGCTCTTCATGTGTTATAACTAATTCTGTATCAAATCCAGCCGATTGCATAATATCGAACGTCTGTTCGCCTGCATCTACCCAATCGTCTCTTTCATCGCTTGCAATAACTAATGCCCTTTTAAACCAATCACTATTCCAAGCACATGACTCATATGCAATTACCTTATCTACATAGTTTTCTACCTGCTCAACAGTAGAGGCAGGCACCCTGCCCACAGCTACATCTGGGATATAGTCAATCCCCTCTGGATTTAAGTTATCCCTATATATCTCTCCAAAATAATCATTGCCATTGCTGTCCCATGTCTCAAATTGTCCACTACTGTCATAAAGGTCTGCATAATAGAGGTCTGTCAGTGTAAAGTTATTAACAAAGGCACTCATCCCATCATGCCAATCCCCACCATTGCACCAATTCCAGCCCCAATCAGGGTTATTTAAATATTCTGTCATAAATGGCTTGCCTTCTTCATAGGCCCTAAATGTATACCTTACAGGTAATTTCTCTGAGTCCCCTACCAGCATGACATAGCGCACCCCATGCTCCCGATAATAATAGTCAATGCTATACTTTATCCTCTCTGCATTATCCCTTCCATAGGTAAGCCTTTCCCAGCTCACTATATAAGTAGGGATGCCCGTACTATTTTTCCAATCCACAAGGCGCTGTAAAGGATTCCAGAATTCCTCAGCAGTGACTATAAGTAAGGCACCTGAAATAGTATTCCATGGGGCATCAAAATAAAGCCCCTTTTTTCCATAATAAGAAAAAACCACACCTCCACCCCCTGCCCATGCCCCTGGTGAGTAGACAATCCTAGGGGCTACATCCTCTGGCCAGGATGTGACATCCTGATCATTTACCTCTGTGATATCATGCCAATTCAATGGGTCTGATTGTGATGTCCAGGCCCAATAGGCCCTCCGGTAGGTGGCTTCTTCATCGTATATATAGACCATATTTATATATTGATTTGGATAACCTTTATAATATTTGATATCAGCTATATATTCATCAATATATACATGCTGTGAGATGTCAGTATAAGAAGGGAGATACTGTTCAGAGATATAACACATTTGTAAATCTATTCGACGTGGGACTTGAGCACCACCCCTATCCACATTATACAATATCCAGGCACCAGAATTATCCACATTGGCAGCCGCCACCCTTGGGTCATATTTTGGATAGTTATCATGCTTTAATTCTTGCTGCGTCCAAGTTGATCCCCAATCACTAGATTTCAATAGATAAATGGCACTGCCTGTAGCTGTATGACCACTGTAAGCAACATAGAGATTATTAGGAGGCCCCCAGGCTATACTTGCCCTTTTGCCTTCAGCCTCTGTCCAATCAAAGGTTTGACTATAACATTGAGATATCTCTTCTTTACACCCATCAGCACCACAAACTAGGGAGGATCGAAAAATCCTTATTTTCTTTCTACCAGTCCCAGCATCTTCTAACCAGACAACATAAAAGGTCGGAGGCTTGAAAGTAACATCAAAACTGCTCTCTATAATAGGGGTATCACTTAGTCGGTGTCCTGAAAAGTTCCAATAGCTTAAATAATATTGATGCATATAGAGATATCCTTCCCCATCAAGATGGAAGACCTTAAGTTCATTTCTATCTTCATCCACAATCAGTTTCAGCCTTAGGATGTTTGAAGGAATAGTTTGTGTTCCTACCCATGGATTGGTTATAGGATTCATCTCAGTCCAGCTAAATCCATGGTCTTTTGATTGATAAATGCGAATCTTATCCTCTCCCTCTACCTGAAAGGCCACAAACATAGTGCCATCCATGGCATAATCCACATCAAAGCAATTTATAGTACCCTCTGTCCAGATAGGGATATCAGGCCCCCAAGCAAGGGCACTGATGCTATAAATAGACAAACAGACCATAAAAATTAGCCCAATTTTTTTAAGATTAAATTTCTTCATTGCCTTCCCTTCCAATAATTATCAAGCTTAATATTGTTTTATATCAAAAGTTTAAAAAAATCAATATTTATCTTTACCCAACCTGTTCCCTAGTTTAGCACGCCGTTTTCCGTTTCACTTCGCACCCTTTGGGCTTACGGCTTTGACAGTGCTTTGCAGCGTGCTCCTGAAAAATTAAGGTTGGCGAGAAAGAAAAAAACTTTTTCCTTTCAACCAACCCTACTTTTATCACTGTCACCTAAAAGATGAAACAACCAATACCAAAGGTTTATAAAGAGTGCTCGCCCGCCTGCCTGCCTGTCGTCAGACACGGCCGTCAGGCAGGCCCGCCTGCCGTCAGACAGGGGAATAGTCTCATTAGGAGATACTTTTACAAGTTCGGTTTTAATTATGATTTTTCCACGTATTGTTAAAATTATGGGCAAATCCTCCTGCTAACCGGCCCAAAGATTCCATTTTTTGTGCCTCCATTAATTGCTGTTGGGTTGATTCCAGTTCTTTGTAAGCTAGTTGTAAAGAATTATTTTTTTCTATAAGCATTTGTTTAGCCACCCGGAGTTCTTCGATTGTTTTCTTTATATCAGAATAAAGTCCTTTAGGTTTGTTAAATATACTTTCTAAAATCCCGGCAATAAATCCACAAGTGAAATAACATACTGGAGAGTGCCGACGTCCATATTTGGCTAACTAAGCAGTGACATAATAGGAAGAGATTGCTTTGGCTATTCCACCTTGTTCATTAAGACCACTCAAGTCTAATTTCCCAAATCCAAAGGCATAATACATTTGTGAAGTAGCCTGTAATTTATCTGCTATAGTTTTTAGATAATCAGAGAAAGCCTGGAGATAAACTTCTTCAGTGGTTTTGATGAATAAGCCTAATCCATCTTTTTGAGAGCAATCTGTGTTGTAGGAAAAGTCAATATCTGCTCTTCCCAAAATCCTAGTTGATTTTTAGGAGAGGATTTACTACTTCGTGTTCATATTTCACTTGACATATTAATTGCTTAGTGCTAAAGATTGAACAAGGAGGGGATAATGGCAGAAACAAAGTTAAATTTTTTAGGTTTTTTAAGTAACTTATTAGAAGGTAAATTGGTAAAGGGAATAATAAGTTTGCGTGCCTTGGATGTTAACTCGGGGAAGGTTGCTTATTCATTGGTTGTTTCAAAAGATAATATTACTGAGTTGGTTCCTGATTTTCCAGCTATGCCTGCCAATGGAGGTAAAGTAGTTTCTAGGTTTACTTTAAACAGTTCTCCTTTAGTCCCTGTAGCCGTGGTATTGAGACCTTGTGAAATAAGGGCCTTAATAGAATTGGTAAAATTAAACCAGGCCCATCTTGAAAATATCTTGATAATAGGGATGGAGTGTGGCGGTGTTTATCCTTATCAAAGTTTAATTACTAAGCAAGACATAGACAATCTGTTATCGGAATACAGAGAATCTTTGAAAAAAGGTGAAAATCCAGCAGGGATTAGGCCTGTATGTGCAGGCTGTACAGATTTTCGTCCTGTATTGGCCGATGTGATAGTTTCACAGATAGGGAGAGATCAACCAGTGCTTTTTTTTCCTACAGAAAAAGGCAAAGAGGTTGCCCAGACTTTAGGATTAACTTTAGTAGAGGAAATGATATACACCCCTGTTTCTGATGCCCTTTTGAAAAAAAGACAGGAAGAAAAAGAAAATATGGTTAAGAAAATAAAAGAAGAAATAAACGGTCTTGAAGGACTGGTTAAAATTTTTGATAACTGCATTGCTTGTCATTGTTGTTCTCATGTTTGCCCTATTTGTTATTGTAAGGATTGCTTTTTTGAATCTGCCACCTTTGATTATAGGCCTACGGATTACTACGCTGTGCTTCAGGATAAAGGCACTTTAAAATTACCTATGGATACTCTGCTGTTTCACTTAGGCAGAATGACGCATATGGCTACATCTTGTGTAGCTTGTGGGATGTGTGAAGATGTATGTCCTGTCAATATTCCTGTAGCCAGGATATTTAAGACAGTAGGCAGTGAGCTTCAGCAACTATTTGATTACCTTCCTGGTAGAGACCTGGAAGAGACATTACCGCTCACTACTTATAAACCAGAGGAATTTCAAGAAGTGGAAACATAGGGGGTAAATATGGCTGAATTTAAACCCAATATAGTGAGTTTTCTTTGTAATTGGTGTAGTTATACTGCGGCTGATTTGGCAGGGGTAAGCAGACTTAAATATCCTCCTTACATAAAAGTCATCCGGGTGATGTGTTCTAGTAGAGTGGATCCGGTATTCATTTTGAAATCTCTTTTAGATGGGGCTGATGGTGTGTTAGTTGGAGGTTGCCATCCTGGAGATTGTCACTATCAAAAGGGAAATTACTATGCCAGAAGGAAAATAGCTTTAGTTAAACAATTATTAAAAACCTTGAACCTAGAACCTGAAAGGGTGAGACTTTCTTGGATAGGGGCATCTGAAGGTCCAAGGTTTGCCGAGGTTTGCACCGAATTTACAGAAGAAATTCAAAAATTGGGCCCTAATTCTGCCAAACAAGAAATCTTCTTGTGAGGAGGCAAGTATGGAAAGCACTGTGCTCATATATGGAACAAGCCTTGCGGGTTACAGATTGGCCTATGCTTTAGGGAAAATGGGGTATAAGAGTATTATCCTTAATAGGGGTAGTTATGTAGACCAGTATAAAAATCAAGTATTATCTCAACTACCGCTTGATTTCTGCTGGATATGCGGGGCCATGCCTCAAAGGCTTTTTATTGGCTTAGGGGCCTTGCAAGTATTTTATAATGCAGAAATTTTAAAGGTCTCTGGTGAGCCTGGAAACTTTAAAGTAAAGGTTAAAAAGAAAGACCAATATGTAAACAACTTGGCTTGCACAGAGTGTGAGGCTTGTATTGAAGCTTGTCCGGTAGAAGTCACTGAAAATGGAGAGAAAAGAAAGGCCATTTATGTTATACCCAAAATAGGCTGGGAAAACATATTTATGATTGACGACGAACATTGCACCAAGTGTGGAGAATGTGAAAAGGTATGTCCTACAGGCTGTTTAAAAATAGATAGACCAGAGGAGATATTAGAAATAAATGTAGGGGCGATTGTATTGGCTCCTGAATTTGAAGAACCTTCTCAAAAAGACCTAGCCCCGTTTGGATATGGCAAATTAGCTAATGTGGTAAAATCATGTGATTTAGCCAGAAAATCATTATTGACCAATTTTATTAAGAATTCTTTAAAGCGGCCTTCTGATGGTAAACTTCCTGAAAAGATAGCTATTGTGGTAACACCTCAATACAATCAAGGAATGGAGTATGAACCTTATAATTGTAGCATATCTGCTATTTATAGAGCATGTAAGATAAAAGAACTTTTGTCAGAAGCAGAAGTGAGTGTGTTTTTACGAGAGTTTAAAGGTGTAGGAAAGAGGCATTATCGCTGGTATAAAAAGGCGTTGGATAAAGGTATAAACATTGTTAGGGCAGAATCACTGGGAATAGAAGATGCCCCAAAAGAGAATTTGACAGTCAAATATGCATTAGGTGGACAGAAAAAAGAGTTAGAGGCAGAATTAGTTATTCTTATTACGGGTCAGAAACCACCAACTTTGATGGAAAGGCTTTCTGAGATTACTGGGATAGAAGCTGAATCACATGGATTTTGCAAAATACTGCCATTCACCTGTGCTAAAACCACTCAAGAAGGTATCTTTGCTGTAGGTGAATTTACTGGACCAAAGGGCAATCCAGAAACCATTTGGGAAGGTTATGCGGGAGCTATTGAGGTATTAAATTATTTAGCATCTCCTAATTTTTCTCCTCCATCTCCTCCTCCCTTGAGAGATGTAAGAGGCGAAGTACCAAAAATAGGGGTGTTTATTTGTTCGTGTTTTAGCAAATTTAACAATTATATAGATTTAAATGCCTTGGTGGAAAAAGTAAAATGTCTTTCTGGTGTAACTCATGTAGAGATAATAGATGCCTGTTGCACACTCCCTACTATTAAAGAAACAGCAGAAAAGATTAAGGCCTCAGGGGTAAATCGAGTAGTTTTAGCTGTTTGCACACCTTTACAGAAATTGCTTAAGTTCAGAAAGACAGTGATGATGGCAGGGCTTAATCCACTATTAGCCGAATTCCTGAGGTTAAGAGAAGATGTCATCAGAGTTCATCAAGATAAAGAAACCATGTTAGAAAAGGCCCTTGCTCTAATAGCCTCTGGTATAGAAAAGGTAAAGCGTGCTGAAGCTGCGCCACCTCCAGTAGATACATTTGAGGGCAGTGCTTTGGTTATAGGGGGAGGGGTAGCAGGTATGGAAGCAGCTCTTAATCTAGCCAGAAGAAATTTTGCTGTTACTTTGGTAGAAAAAACTGATAAATTGGGTGGTTTGGTAAGAAGCATAAAGCAGGACTTAGAAGGGAATGATATTTCAGATTATGTAAATAAATTGATAAAAGAAGTCAAAGAGAATCCAAATATTACTGTTTATCTAAAGGCAGAGATAAATGATATCTATGGATATGCAGGCCATTATTATGCAGAAATTAAAGATGGAGAAAATAACCTCCATTCTATTCAGGCTGGAATAATAATGCTGGCTACCGGGGCCAAATGGTTTGAACCAAAGGGAATGTTCCTTTATGGAGAAGATGCAAGGGTCCTTACCCAGAGGGAATTAGAAGAAAAATTAGAAAAAGGTGAGATTTCAGCTAAAAAGGTGGTAATGATTCAATGTGTGGGTTCTAGAGATGAAAAACACCCTTATTGTAGCCGGATATGTTGTGCGCAAGCATTAAAAAATGCCTTGGCTCTCAGAGAAAAGGGGATTGAGGTAACCATTCTTTATAGGGATTTAACCCTTTATGGTTTTAAGGAAGATTACTATAAGCAAGCCTTAGAAAGGGGAATAAAGTTTATTCGGTTTAATGAAAAAAGATATCCTGAGGTAAAAATTAGTAATAATCAGTTAGAGGTAGAAGTAGAAAATTTGTCTTTAAATCCCGAGCTTGTAGTGCTAAGTGTAGGGATAGTGCCAGATGAAAATAATAGAAAATTGGCAGAACTTCTAGATTATAAATTAGACAAAGATGGATTTTTTGATACCGATACCAATGCATATCCTTATGAAGAAGCCATTAAAAGGATAATGAAGCCCTTTGAGCTTTCTACCAATGGTATTTTCCCTGTAGGGCTGGCCCATTCTCCTAGAGATTTATCAGGAGCAATACTTACTGCCAAAGATGCCGTAGGTAAGGCCTTAACAGTATTGCCTAAAAAGAAACTGCCAGCCCCAAATGCCATGTTTGTGTCTGCAGTTAAGGAATCAAAATGTGTGGGTTGTGGGATTTGTGTGGAGGTATGTCCATATAATGCTCGTGAAATAGATGAAGAGAAAGGTATAGCAAAGGTAAGACCATTCTTGTGTGATGCTTGTGGTGCCTGTATTGTTGCCTGTCCCAGTGAAGCAGCTTATCTCCGAAGTGCACGGGGTGAAATGATGATAGGAAGTATTGATGCCTTATTAAGGTAGGAGGGAAAAATGGAATTTACACCAAAAATTATCTACTTTCTTTGTGCCTGGTGTGGTAGTGGAGGTTCAGAAACAGCCGCTGCCTATCGGCTTAAATATCCTGAAAATGTCCGTCCTTTCAGGGTAATGTGCACAGGTGCACTAGACCCTGTCTATATTTTGAGGAGTCTTATTGAGGGGGCCGATGGCGTAGTAGTGAGCGGATGTCATCCTGGCGATTGTCATTATAATTTTGGCAATTTTAGGGGAAGAAGGAGGATTGCCATTATAAAAAGAATATTAGATAGCTTAGGATTAGATGGTGAGCGATTGTGGTTGCGCTGGGTAGCGCATGGGGAAGGAAAAAAGATGGTAGATACTGCCAAAGAATTTAATAACTATATAATCCAAAAAGGTGCAAATCCTCTAAGTAATCGTTGGGATACATAAGGAGTTTGCCATGAATACATTAGTAAAAATAGAAGAAGGAAGAAAAAAGGGAATTATTTCTTTTTTAAAATCTCTTTTAGAAAAGGGCATTGTGACCCAGGCATTGGTGCCTATGCGAGTTCCCACTGGGACATCTTTTGCCTATATCCTTACTAAAGATCCTAATATTCTAGAAAATTGTGAACCCATAGCCCCTGTGATGCCTATCCAGGGGGCAAGGATAGTTTCCAAACTGACCAAAAAAGGTCCATTAAAGGGGGTTACGGCCGTTATTTTGCGACCTTGTGAAATAAGGGCCTTAAGAGAATTGGTAAAATTAAACCAGGTTCAGCTTGATGGTTTACTGACCATTAGTTTTGATTGTCCTGGGGTCTTTCCTTTAAAGAGTTATCTTAATGGCCATAGAGAACAGATGGATGAGGTATTTTGGCAGGCTATTGATAAATGTGAACTTGAGGGAGCAAGGCCTGTTTGTTCTATATGTTACCTATTTAGCGGAGAATTGGCTGACCTAGAGATAGGCTTTGGTGGTATCACCTCTGATGCCTTTTCTCTTACTCCTCATTCAGAAATAGGAGAGAAGGCATTGCGTGAGTTAGGCTATGAAGAAGCATCTTTGGAAGGCCGACAAAAATATTTAGCAGCATTAAGAGAAAAGAGGGAGATAAAAAGGAAAAATTTCTTTAAGGAATTTCGCTCTCAAGTAGAAGGTCCAGAAGGGATTATGTCTGTGCTGGCTAATTGTATCAATTGCCATAACTGTATGCGAGTTTGTCCTGTATGTTTTTGTAGAGAATGCTTTTTTGATTCTGAAGCTTTAAAAGTCTCTCCTGAGGATTATATGATGCGGGCCGAAAGAAAAGGTGGGTTAAGATTTATGCCTGATACCTTGCTCTTTCACCTTGGGAGGATGAATCACATGAGTCTTTGTTGTGTATCTTGTGGAATGTGTGAAGATGCCTGTCCTGTCTTTGTGCCAGTAGCCAGGCTTTTTGCTTTAGTGGCAGATGAAACCCAAAATATGTTCCATTATATTCCAGGAAGGGATTTAGAAGAGCCCATACCTTACCTTGATTATCAAGAGGAAGAACTTAAAGAGTATGAGCAGTCTTATATTGAAGAATATGCACCTTGATGTAAGATTCCCTTCATCTCTCCTAGAATTTGCTCATCTCTAAACAGCCTTTGGGCAATAGCCTTAGAAGGACAGGCACAAGCACAGGATCCGCAACCCTTACAAAGGGCCTCGTTAACCCTAACTACTCCCTTTCCTTTATCAAAAGAAATGGCAGCGTAAGGACAAACACTCATACATATTTGACAACCAGTGCACCTTTCTTCATCTACGATGGCGGTGCTTGGTTCAAGTTCTACGTGTCCCCTATCAATTAAGGCCATGGCCTCTGCAGCTGCCCCTCCTGCTTGAGCAACAGTGTCAGGAATATCCTTAGGTCCTTGGCAGGCACCGGCAATAAATACACCATCAGTAAATGTAGAAACTGGAGCTAATTTGGGATGTTTTTCTAAAAACCACCCTTCAGCAGAACACGAGATATTCAAAAGCTTTCTTATTTCCTGAGCATCCTTTTGTGGTTCTAATCCCACAGCGAGAACAACCATATCTACCGGTATCCTTTTTATCTTTCCTAGGAGTGTGTCTTCCACCACAATTACCAACTTACCCAGTTCTTTTTCTTCTTCTGACTCAAAGATATCTGTAACTTCAGCTACTTTTCCCCTCATAAAAATTGTGCCTTCATCCATGATTTTTTTATAGAATTCCTCATATCCTTTTCCTGCAGCCCTTATATCAATATAAAAATTGTATATCTGAGCGCTTGTTCTTTCTCGGACTAAGTGGGCTATCTTCATAGAATACATACAACAAACCTTTGAGCAATATACATTGTAATTTTCATCTCTTGAGCCAACACAATGAATTATGCCTACTCTTCTAGGTTTTGAACCATCCCTCAAAATTACCTCTCCAGAGGTAGGTCCAGAGGCATTTAAAAGCCTTTCAACCTCCAAGGAGGTATATACATTGGGATATTTTTTATAACCATATCTGCTTATTCTGCTGGCATCAAAGGTCTTAAAACCAGTGGTTACGATAATTGTACCTACTTCAATTTCTATTTCTTGCTCTTTCTGGTCAAAATTAATAGCAAATCTCTGTGAGATTTTTTCACAGGCCTCTTTACACTTCTTCTCGCATTTATGGGTCTTAAATTCAATGCAGGTTTGGGGGTCAATGACGGCTGCTAGGGGAACTGCCTGCGGGAAGGGAATATAAATAGGCTTTCTTAAGCCAAGACCTTCATCAAATTCAGAAGGAAATTTTGGCTTTTTATAAATGCAATTTTCCACACAGGCATAACACCCAATGCATTTTTCTTCATCTACATATCTTGGTTTTTTCCTAATCTTAACCTTGAAGTTTCCTACAAATCCACTTACTTCCTTTACTTCAGAGTAAGCCATCAAATGAATGTTGGGATGGTCTTTTACAGCGGTCATTTTGGGTGTCAGGATGCAGGCAGCACAATCTAAAGTAGGGAATGTCTTATCAAATTTGGCCATGTGCCCACCTATGGAAGGTTGTTTTTCCACTAGATAGACTTTTTTCCCTGCATCGGCCAAGACCAAAGAGGCAGTTATACCAGCGATTCCTCCTCCGATTATCAAGACATCAGGATTTACTTTTACTTCCTTTGTCTCAAGAACTTCATGCTCTTTTACCCTGTTCACTGCGGCTGCAATAAGGGCCTTGGCCTTTTCCGTAGCCTCTTTGGGGTCTTCTGTTACCCAGGAAACAAGCTCTCTAATACTGACCATCTGAAAAAGAAATGGATTTAAACCGCCTTCTTGGGTGGCCTTTCTAAAAGTATGTTCATGGAGGTGGGGAGAACAAGAGGCAACGATTATTCTGTTAAGGCCCAGATTTTTAATATCTGTTTTTATCAAATTTTGACCAGGGTCAGAACACATATATTTATATTCCCTGGCTACCGCTACCCCTGGCAATTTTTCTGCAAATTTAGCCACTTCAGCCACATCCACCTTTGCAGCGATATTAATGCCACAATCACACAAATAAACACCTATTTTAATTCCCTCTTTATCCATTTATGCCTCCTTTATTCTATGGCTTCTTCAACTAGTTCGATAATATCTTTGATCCTTAATTTGTTCTCTAAGCCTGTAATTTTTACAGCATCGCTAAACATAGATAGATCTTTGGGACAAGTTATGATAAGGATTTCTGCACCTGTAGCAGTAGCTTCTTTTACTCGGCATTCGGCTGGTCTTTCTCCCTCAACCTTTACTTCCTCCATCCATATCTTACCTCCACCTGCACCACAACAAAGGCTCAAATTCCTGTTTTTAGGCATCTCTATAAACCTCACCCCAAGCATTTTTAAAACATTTCTTGGAGGTTCATAAATGCCATTATATCTACCTAGATAGCAAGGATCGTGATAGGTAACACAGTAATTTAACTTGTTTTTTATTTGAAGTTTTCCTTCTTTTAAAAGTTTCTCAAGGATTTCTGTATAATGATAAACTTCATATTTGGCTCCAAACTCTGGATATTCATTTTTCAATGTATGATAAGTATGGGGGTCTGTGGTAACAATCTTTTTAAATTTGGCCTTTTCTAAAACCTTTATATTCTTTGAAACAAGCATTTCAAAAAGCCCTTCTTCCCCCACTCTCCTTACATCATTCCCGCTGTTTCTCTCCCCATCATAAAGTATCCCAAAATCTATTCCTGCTTTGTTTAAAACTCGGGCAAATTTTTTTGTATTTTCACTTATAATGGGATCATAAGAGGCAAAATCTCCCACAAACCAGAGATATTCTACTTCTTCTTTTCTGGCATCTTTTATTTTGAAATCAAGTCCTTTGGTCCACTTTGCCCTCATTCTATCTGATTGTTTAAGGGAATTTCCTCTTTTAACTAAACTCATTAAGGCATCCTGAAGCCGCTCATCTACTTCTCCTTGCTCTACTAAATACCTTCTTAAATTGACCATAATAGGAATGTGTTCTATTTTTATAGGACACCTTTCCATACAGGCAAAACAGGTCATACAAGACCATAAAGTATCCTTGCTAATAATTTCGCCTGCAAGTTTATCCTCCTTTTGCTGATTCACTGCTTCCCTTAGGTTTAAAATAAACATTCTTGGAGATAAGGGAAATCCTCCCATAGCCGCTGGACAAACTTCATAACATCTTCCACATTTTGTGCAGGCATCCAACTGGAGGAGCTCCTTTTGGGTTAAATCTTTCCAGGTAGTATACCCTGCAGATTCCCCCTCTAAGGCAGGGGGCAATACCCGCCCGGCCTGTTCATCATGAAGGGCAATGGAAAAGAAGTCTAAAATAATATGTCTTGCCTTTGAAAAGGGAATATAGCCAATAAATAAAAAGGCAGAAATGACATGAAACCACCAAAAAGGTTTATAAATTTGTTCAGAGGCAGAACTTGATACACCCAAAGCCTTCAAGAAATAAGCTGTTCCTAATCCTGTAAAGGAATGGGTTTTAAGGGAGGTACAATGCAATAAAATCCTGAAACCTTCAAGGAAAATGCCACCAAGGGCCAAAATAAATATGAATATTACAAAAAGCCAATCCTCAACCAAAAGCTTTGTTAAAGATAGATTTCCTATAATTTTATAATTCAGTCTCTTTGGTTTTATAAATATCCTTCTCACCATGACTAGAAGAATGCCCACTATTACAATTAAGGCCGCTAAATCAGTAAAATATGAAAATACACGGTAGAACCAATTATAAAGAAATTGGGCATTGGGGAAAAAATATTGAAAAAGGAGCTTATCAAACCAAACAATGAGATTTCCTATAAAAAGGAGCAGAAAACCCCAGAAAATAAATAAGTGAAATATGCCTGCATAAGTATCATTTGAAAAAATACTTGCATTTGTTAATGTCTCTTTTATTGCCTTAAAAACTCCTTTTTTAAAAAGAGTTTTAATCTCTATTTTTCTTCCTTTTTTATACTTGGCATATTTTATAAAAAATCCTGTAAAGAAAGCAGCAAGGGAGACAATAGTAAAGGCGATAAAATAAATACTGCCTCCTACCATAAAAATACCCGCCCTCTTTGTAAAATGGGCAGAATGACATTCAATGCAGTTAGGTGAGCTTTCGGTAAACACGTATTTTCCTGTCTTGGCATGACACTTTCCACAGATAATGATTAAGTCGTCTTTTTCAGGCACGCCGATAAAACCAAACTGTTCATCCATTGAGGTCTCATCATTTATCTCAGGATTTCCACCGTGACAGTCTTGGCAATATACTCCTGCTTTTTTATGAATACTCTTTTGAAAGGCGAGTACAGGTGTGGCGTCAACTCCTAAATGACAAGTCAGACAGGTATTATTCTCTGCCTTCAACATAGAAGGAAAGATTAAAACCAGGGATAAAATAAAAATCTTTTTAATCATTTTCTAGCTTTTATTTCTTCCACCAAGGCAGGCACTATATCAAAAATATCCCCTACCACACCATAATGAGCAGTTTGGAAGATAGGGGCATTGGGGTCTGTATTTATAGCAATGATTAAACCCGCATCTTTCATGCCTTCTACATGCTCTGGAGCGCCTGAAATGCCGAGGCTGAGATAAAGCTTGGGCTTGACAGACTTACCTGACCTTCCTACGACCCTGGTTAAAGGTAACCAGCCTTGATCAACCACAGGCCTTGACGCCGCTAAAGCACCTCCCAGTGCCTGAGCAAGTTCTTCTACTACTTCCAGGTTTTCCTGATTTTGAATCCCTCTGCCTACAGCGACAAGGATATTTTCCTTTGTAATATCAATATCTTCTACCTCAGGAATGATAAATCTTTCAAATTTGATTTTTTCCTCTATTTCTGATAGAGAAAGCTCTTCCACCTCTTTTGTCCCTTCTACTTTCCCCTTTTCTGCAGGATAAGAACCTGGCAAAACGAGACACACCCCTTTATTATCCTTGATTTTAACATCTGCCAGAATTTTCCCACCACATATAAGAGAAGTAGCCATTAAATGGCCGTTTTCTGCTTTTACATTCTTGCAGAAGGCCACCATGGGAAAATTTAACTTTAAGGCAACAAAGCCTGCTAAATCCATGCCTATGCTGGTGTGACCAAATAAAATAAGCTCAGGTGCTCTATCTTTTAACACTTGAAACAGGATATTTTGATAAATAAAAGGAGAAACCCCTTCTAATTTTTCATTATCTAAGAGCAATATCTTATCTGCCAAACCAAACTGAGGGACAAATTCTTTTACACCCTTCCCAGCAAGCAATACATGCAAATCACCACCAGTTTTTTCTTTTATTTCCTGAGCCAACCCCAAAATTTCAAATGAGATCTCTTTCACCTCTCCTTGATAAACTTCAGGAAAAACAAATATCTTCATTTTCTCCTCCTTTTATAGAAGGCCCTTGTTTTGAAGGGCTTCAGCAATCTTCTTTGCTACTTCTTCTGGTTCTCCTTCTATCATTTCAGCTCCTTTACCCACTTCTGGCATATACATCTTTTCTATCTCTATACCCGTTTCTACTTTAATTTCAGGGGCATCTATTTCTTCTATTTGAGCCGACTTCATAGCCGCCCGAATCTTGGCCACAGGTACATACCGAGGCGGTTTCTCGGCGGTCATCACTCCTAGTACCGCAGGGAGTTCAACCTTATACTCACCATAGACACCACCAGGAAATTCTTTATTTACACAAAGGCTGCCATCTTCTTTTTTATATTTGGAGACAAGACCAATGTATGGAAGACTGAGATTTGTAGCCAAAAAGATGCCTGTCTGACCATCCAGGTCAGTTATCGCTTCACAGCCTGTGAGGATCAAATCATATTGCATATCCTTAATCATCTCAGTCAAAATAGAGGCATAAAGATGGGAATCCAGTTCTTCAAAATCCCCCATAATTTTAATAAGTCTATCTACTCCTTTTGCCGCAGCAGCATATAAGACATCGTCTACTTCCCCTATATCAGGAGCGATGACTGTTACTTCACCACCATATTTTTCTTTTAAGATAACAGCCTCTTCAATAGCATGGTCATCTGCCTCATTAATAGTAAATCTCAAAAAAGAGGTATCAAGCCGCTTACCACTCTCATCTATCTCCAACTCTTCCACAAGATCTGGGACCATTTTTATAGGGACAATTATTTTCATCTTAACCTCCTATGGCTTCTAATAAAATTTCTGAAATATCCATTACCCTTATTTTTCCTTCTAGATTAAGCACCTTAACTGCATCCTCAAACATGGTAATATCTATGGGGCAAGCCACAGCAAGCACTTCTGCCCCTGTGGCCACTGCCTCTTTCACTCTTTTTTCAGCCGGTCTTTCCTTTATGTATTCCTTGCTAAAGCTATCAAGCCATACCCCACCACCGCCACCACCACAACATAAGGCATCTTCTTTTGTTCTTGGCATTTCTATTAATTTCAGACCATTTATAGACTTTAAAATCTCCCTAGGAGCATCAAAGACCTTATTTCTCCTGCCTAAATAACAGGGGTCATGATAAGTTACCTTATAAGGAAATTCATTTTGAAAAAGAGCTTCTAAATCAGCCAATCTTTGAGAAAGATATTGCGTATGATGCAACACTTTATACCTATAGCCAAATTTTGGATATTCATTAATAAGGGCATTATAGGCATGAGGATCAGGAGTAACTATTATATCAAAGTTGTATTTCTTAAGTTGTTTGGCATTATGTTCAACTAGCATTTCAAACAAGCCAAATTCTCCTGCTAATCTCTTTGAATCACCAATGCATTTTTCATCAGGACCAATAATACCAAAATCTACATTTAGTTTATGAAGTATTTTAGCCAGAGAAATGATAAGATTTTTTGCCCTCTGATGATAAGCACAAAAACACTCAGGAATTAAAAGGACGTTTACGGGTTTTTTATCCTTTTGCAAAATTTTTAATGGAACTCCTGCTTCCTTAACCCAATTAATCCTCTTCCTGGGAGATTCTCCAAAGGGATTTCCATATCTGGCTACATTTTCAAGTGCCTTCTGAAGTTCAGACGGAACTCCCTTTTCATAAAGCATGGCTGTTTCTCTTAAGACAGGAATCATAACATCTGTTAAAGGAATTTTTGCTGGACATCTCACAGTACAGGTATAGCATGAGGTGCAAAGCCATATTCCATGCCCGCTTAAAATTTCATCAAAATCTCCACCCCTCATGGCGGCAATCATCTTTCTTGTATTATAGTCCATACCTTCACCAAATGGACAAGAAGCACTACATGTGCCACATTGGAGGCACTGCCTTATCTTTTCTCCATCAACTATAGCATATGCCCTTTCCTGAAAGACTTCATATAAATCTTGTGGCTGCACCTCTGCCTGCCCCATCTTAACCTCCTTAATTATCTTATAAACTATTATTAAACCCTAAAAAGTTATTTGTCAACAAAAATCTGCTCCGAAATTCCCCTTCTAACCCCAAAACATCTTGTTTGGTTAATGTGAATCCGGTTTATTTTAAAACATGCATAATAAAAAAATATTTCTTGATCTAAGGACAAAAGATTCGGTGCTGGATTTTAGATTGCATTTTTAACTTGACATCTCAAATCTTGTATGTTATTAGAGTTTCTGTTTCAGAAATGTTTCACTAGGTTGTATTTACTTAATAATGAAAAGGAGAAATGGGATGGGGAAGCACAGAAGGCTTTTTAGATGGAAATGGATAGTATTTTTGTTTATACTCATTTTGGTGATTACTGCAAGCATAGCAACAGTACAAGCAGCCCCGGGAGAGGCTATGGGAATGAGCCCATTGACATTTTTTATGGTATTTTTATTGGCTACCACGGTGATGGGCATTTTTGCGGTGCTGGCCGGTGTAGGTGGTGGTGTGGTATTTACGCCAATTATGATGGGATTTACCCCTGTAGACAGTTATATTATTAGAACTACAGGAATATTTATAGCTATGGCAGGCGCATTAGTGGCAGCTAGGCCTTTCTTAAGAAGAGGGATTGCTAATGTAAGATTATTATTTTATGGAGCAGTTCCTTATGCAGTATGCGCCTGTATTGGTGCACTTTTGGCAGGATATATAAAGGCTACTATGGGGATAAAAGGAGAGGCTTTTGTAAGAGGAGCGTTAGGTGTAATAGTCCTTGGTATAGCATCTTTATTTATCTTTTTTGGAAAAAGGGTAGAATATCCCGATGTTAAAGAGGTTGATAGCTTTACCGAAAGATTGGCTCTGGCTATGGGCTACTGGGAAGAATCACTTGGGAAAGTGATCAATTATAAACTTGCCAGGGCACATATAGGAGGGATTTTGTTTTGCGGTGTGGGTCTAATCTCAGGACTTTTTGGTTTAGGTGCAGGATGGGCCATGGTTCCTGTATTTAATTTGGTAATGCTTGCTCCGTTAAAGGTTGCAGCTACTTGTAGTAAAGTGATGATTGGAATAGGTGATACAGCCGCAGTGTGGCCATATATTATGGGTGGAGGAATGTTTCCCCTATTTGGTGTGCCTTGTATGATAGGTTTAATAGTGGGGACACTTATAGGGGCGAGGATTATGCTTATGATTAAGGCAGGATTCATTAGGTGGCTTATTATAATAGTTATGATTGGTGCCGGAGTTAGATTGTTAATGAAAGCTATACAAATGTGGCCATAGAAATATAGGAGGAAACAATGCCTGAAGAAAAAGGACCAAAACCATTATTATCAGGTGTAATTTACGGAGAATGTGCTTACTGGATAACCCTTATAGGGATGCTGATTGGAATTGTTGGGATGGTACTGTATTTTTTTGGAGGGAAGCACTTTTTTGATGCTGAAACTGTAATCTCAGGACTTTTGTCAGGTAAAAGTGCTACTGTTATCTGGCAAGAAGCTGCAGGCAGAGAATCCCTCCATGGGCATTGGTATCTTCACCAACTCTCATATAGCGATGCCATAGCGATGTTGGGTATTGGCATTTGCTGTCTCTCAGCAGTGGTTGGAGTATGGGGAGCGTTTTTGGGAATGGTAATAAAGAAGGAGAGGCCTTACTTTTACTGGATTTTTGCCCTAATTCTTGGTATTTTATTAATTTTAGCAGCTATGGGGAAAATCTCCTTACATCATTAATACTAGATATCCCTCATTTGCATAAAGTGTATATTTAGGAATCAATTCTTATTGTTTGCAGTTAATGTATGAGTAAGATAGTAACTCCGGAAGTGCTTCTTCAGAAATTTTCTGACAGGTTGAAGAGCAAAAGTAAAGATTTGAAATACCTCATATACATGGGCAAGCATTTTGAAAAATGGCTTCAGTGTGAACTTGTGTTGTCTATGAGTGACATTGCACTCCCTGGTGTATTTGATGATAATTTTAAGGAGATGATATATGATGAGAGTGGAACGAAGGAGAAAGTTTGCGATATCACAATGGAATATCCCATCGAGGGTAAGGAACCAAGAAAAACTGATGTAATTATAGCAGAGAACCCATTTCTCTTTAAATTTGCAGACAAAGAGAACTGGCAGATATTTAAACAAGTTGATGTTAAAAAATGCAAAACAGAATACCGTAACACAAAATTTCATTATGTTGAACTTAAACAGATAAATTGGGTAGACATAAATTCTCCTGGCACCAAAATAAATAAAATTGTGGATGACTTGAAAAAATATTCAGACCTAGATTGGAGGAGTTTTAAACCAGTGTATAACCCAAGTAGTGTTATTTCAATGTGTTGTATTTCTTTTTGGGATTCTTCAAACCCATCAAGAGATATATCCCGAAGCGAGATTTATGAAGCCGCTAAAAAGGTGGGCAGGAATATTTGCAAAAAATGTGATGTTCATTATAAAATAAGCGGTTCTTTTCTTTGTGAAACAGTCACAGATGAAATATGTTTACTATTGGTTTTTTACAATATATAAACTAAGGTAGCTAAAGAGCGATATGGCAAATGTATAGGAAAAGGAATGTTTAAAAAGCTTACATAAAGGGGATATATTGGATTTTATTCAGAAACGAACAGCACCATATAATTCTACCGATATATCTCATTTTTAAAAATCATTTGTATTTGAGGGTAGTGTGAGGGTATTATTAGTTTCTGATTCTTTATAAGTTGTAGCAGCAAATTTTAAGATAAAGATTCTTTCGTTTATAAAACCCATTTTCTCCTTGCAAACTTTATTAGAAAGTTTTAAAAATTAGCATACTCAGAAGAGGATTTAAAATGAACCAATTTGTTCATCTCCATGTTCATACTCAATATAGTCTTCTAGATGGGGCTATTCGCTTGCCGGATTTAATGGCTAAAGTGAAAGAATATAATATGCCAGCCGTAGCTATGACTGACCATGGAAATTTATTTGGAGTAATTGATTTTTATGAAATGGCTTTAGATAATGGGATAAAACCTATAATAGGATGTGAGGTTTATCTTGCTCAGGACCATAAACAAAAAACTAAGAAAGAAAAGCTGAATCATCTTCTCCTTTTAGCGGAAGATGAGATTGGTTACCACAATTTATTAAAATTAGTAAGTATTTCCCACCTAGAAGGTTTTTATTATAAGCCTCGGCTGGATAAAAATTTACTTGCTCAATATCATGAAGGACTTATTGCCCTGAGTGCTTGTCTGCAAGGAGAAGTGCCTAGTCTTATTCTTCAAAATCGTTATGAAGATGCCCAAAATGCAGCTCAAACCTATATAGATATATTTGGTAAAGGAAACTTTTACTTAGAATTACAGGCAAATGGTTTGCCAGAGCAAGAAATTGCCAATAAAGAATTGATTAAATTAGGCAAAAAAATGGGATTACCTGTAGTAGCTACCAATGATTGTCATTATTTACAAAAAGAAGATGCTTCAGCTCATGATATTCTTCTTTGTATTCAAACAGGAAAAAATATAAATGACCAAAATAGAATGCGTTTTAGCACAGACCAGTTTTATTTTAAATCACCTCAAGAAATGATAACCACCTTTTCCGAGATACCAGAGGCCATTAAAAATACCTTGGAAATCAAAGAAAGGTGTAATATTAAATTTGAACTTGACAACTATCATTTTCCTGTCTTTCCTCTCCCTGAAGGGGAAACAGTAAATAGTTATCTTATGAAAAGCGCTGAAAAGGGATTAAAGCAAAAATTATCTATTCTGGGCTTGAATGATACCAAGCAAAAGGCCTATTGGGAAAGATTAAACTATGAGTTAAAAGTAATTACCCAAATGGGTTTTGCGGGATATTTTTTGATTGTAGCAGATATCATCAAACAGGCCAAAAAAAGGGGGATTTTAGTTGGTCCTGGTCGAGGTTCTGCTGCAGGGAGTTTGGTAGCCTATGCCCTAGATATCACTGAAATAGACCCACTTCCTTATAATTTACTCTTTGAGAGATTTTTAAACCCTGAAAGAAAGAGCTTACCTGATATAGATACCGATATTTGTATGGAAAGACGGGATGAAGTATTAAAATATATTTCTCGCAAATATGGAGGTAAAGAGCATGTAGCCCAAATTATTACCTTTGGTAAGATGCAAGCACGTGCAGTAGTGCGAGATGTAGGTCGTGCCCTAAATATGCCTTATCAGGAAGTAGATAGAATTGCTAAACTTATTCCTCCTTTTTTAAATATTACCTTAACAGATGCCATAAAGACTGAACCTAGATTGCAAGAACAAGCCAAGCAAGACAAAAGAGTGAGGAAACTACTAGAAGTTGCCCAACGGTTAGAAGGTTTGCCCCGACATGCTTCTACCCATGCTGCAGGGGTAGTTATCTCTGATAAGCCTTTAGTGCATTATTTACCTTTATCCCGTGGCACCAAAGGTGAAGTGATTACCCAGTTTGACATGAAAGGAGTAGAGCGAGTTGGATTAATTAAATTTGATTTTTTGGGATTGAAGACCCTGACGGTGATTAATAAGACCCTCTCTTTGATCAAAAAGCATACTGGGAATGAATTTGATTTAAACCATATTTCTTTAAAAGATAAACCTACCTATAAACTCCTTTCTAATGGTGATACTACTGGTGTATTTCAGTTAGAAAGCTCCGGTATGAAGGAGCTTTTGAGAAGGCTTAAACCTAATTGTTTTGAAGATTTGATTGCCTTGATTGCCCTTTATCGTCCTGGACCGTTGGAAAGTGGGATGGTAGAGGATTTTATTAAACGCAAACACCGTAAAGTATCCATAAAGTATGATTTACCCCAACTTGAACCTATTTTGAAAGAAACTTATGGGGTTATTCTTTATCAAGAACAAGTAATGCAAATTGCCGTGACACTCGCAGGTTATACATCAGGACAGGCTGATAATCTACGTAAGGCTATGGGAAAGAAAAAACCAGAAATCATGGCACAGGAGAAAAAACTGTTTATAGAAGGCGCTGTAAAAAATGGTATTTCTAGAGAAAAAGCAGAGCATATTTTCAATTTAATAGAGAAGTTTGCTGGATATGGTTTTAATAAGTCTCACAGCACGGCCTATGCCTTGATCGCTTATCGCACTGCTTATTTAAAGGCCCACTATCCACTGGAGTTCATGGCTGCCTTGTTAACTTGTGAAATGACATCTCAGGATGAAATAGTGAAATATGTCAATGAGTGTAGAGAGAAAAAAATAGAAATTTTACCTCCGGACATAAATCGCAGTGAGATAGACTTTGTAGTGGAAGATAATAAAATTCGGTTTAGCCTGGCCGCCATTAAGAATGTAGGGACAGCGGCAGTGCCTTATATTTTAAAGGCTAGAGCAAAGAAACCTTTTAGCTCTTTAGCTGATTTCTGTGAGCGGGTGGATGCCCATAAGGTAAATAAACGGGTGATTGAGAGTCTGATTAAGGCAGGTGCCTTTGATTGTTTAAACACTAAACGTTCACAATTAATGTTTATTCTGCAAAAGACAATGGAAAAGGCGCACCGTAAGCAACGAGGGTTAAGAGAAAATCAATTAACTCTATTCGATTTAGCAGAAACAGATGTTTCAGACATCTCCTTGCCTACTATGGATGAATGGACTGAAGAGATGAGGCTTAATTATGAAAAGGAGGCTCTAGGTTTTTATCTTACAGGACATCCATTACATAGTTATGAAGAGACTTTAAAGGAATTGAGCAATACCAATACAGAGGAAATCAAAGATTTAGCTGACCATACACCAGTGATGTTAGGAGGAATAATTATTGCCTTAAAGGAAATCAACTCTAAAAAAGGCGAACGGATGGCCTTTGCTACTTTAGAGGATATAAGAGGGAAAGTAGAGGTAGTAGTATTTAGCAATGTTTACCGGGAGGCAAGAGATTATTTTAGACAAGAGCAACCTTTATTTATTTCGGGACATATAAGTAAAGATGAAAATACTACCAAAGTGATTGCCGAAAAGGTATATTTTCTAGCTGAGGCCAAAGAAAAGTTGAGAAAACCAAAAAAAATCCAAGATAAGAAGATAAAAATTGTCTTAAAAGAAGGAGAGATAGACTCAAATCAGCTTTTGACTCTTAAAGATATTTTGAAAAAACATAAGGGAAAATGCTCAGTATATTTAGAAATCTTCCCTCAGGAAACCTTAGTAGCCTTGCCTTATTATCTCTATGTTAATCCTAGTCAAGAGTTTGTTCGTAGTGTTAATGAATTACTGGGGTATCAAGCCGTAGAAATAAAATGAGACCATTTTATAAAAATAAAGAGGCTGTTTATTCCACCCGTTTTTATCGCCATTGGTGCCAGGTAAGACATTTAACCAGCTTTTCGGTCACAGTAAAAGAGACAGATTTATGGATTAAGGCCCAAAGAGTGCTTATTTCTGAAACAAAGGAAGCTGTTTTTAAATATCGTGCTCAATTAGAAAAATATATTTACTTCCATCCCATTTTTAAAAAAGCCCTTTTCCCCTTGCCTTTAGACCCCTTTGCCCCTAAAATAGTGCAAAGAATGCTTAAAGCATCTCAAAATACAGGTGTAGGGCCGATGGCTGCGGTAGCCGGAGCCATTGCCCAAGCAGTGGGTGAGGAACTGTTATTATATTCAGAAGAAGTCGTGGTAGAAAATGGGGGGGATATATTTCTAAAAAATAAAACTCCTATGCATATAAGCATATTTGCTGGTCAATCGCCTCTGAGTGGACGAATTGGGATAAGAATTAAACCTGATTCTAGCCCTATCGCTATTTGCACTTCTTCTGGTAAAATTGGCCATTCATTTAGCTATGGTAAGGCAGATGCTGTAACTGTGGTAGCCAAAGATGCTGCTCTAGCAGATGCTGCGGCTACGGCTATTGGGAATTTAATAAATAAAAAAGAGGACATTCAGACAGGAATTAAATTAGCTCAAAAAATAAAGGATATAATGGGACTGCTCATTATTTTGAATGAGCACTTAGCTATATGGGGTCAAATTGATTTAGTTAAAATATAAAAGAGAGGGAAAGATGGAACATTTATGGGCTCCATGGCGGATGGAATATATTCTAGGAGAAAAAGAATCAGGTTGTATTTTTTGTCCAGATGCTCGTCAGGGCACAGACGAAGAAAATCTTATCTTATTTAAAGGTAATCTTACCATGGTCATGATGAACAAATATCCTTACAATAATGGTCATCTTTTGGTTTCTCCTCTACGGCATGTTCCTTGTCTAGACGATTTAAGGATTGAGGAACTAACAGATTTGATGCTCAAAATTAGAGCTTGTTTAAAATTTCTCAAAAGAGAAATGCATCCTGACGGATTCAATGTAGGACTTAATATAGGTGAAACTGCTGGGGCTGGGATGGCGGAACATTTACATTTTCATATTGTTCCTCGTTGGAATGGTGATACCAGTTATATGACCGTATTAGGAGAAATCCGGGTGATTCCTGAACACCTCAAGGCCACTTATAAACGGCTTAAACCATATTTTGATAAACTAAAAAAGGAGGAGAGCTAAATGCGATGGTTGAAAGCTATTTTACTAATAATATTTTTCGGATTAGGTATAATTTTTATTATCCAAAACCTGGAATTTTTTAATCAAACAGCTCAATTTGAGTTTAATTTATATTTCATTCATTTTATCTCTATTCCCTTGAAATTTTATATTCTTTTGATTTTATCTTTCTTTTTAGGCAGTATTTTTGGTATGTTTTATACTTTTAAGGGATGGCTTAAAAAAAGAAGGGAATTAAAGAGCAAAGATAAAGAAATAAAAAGACTTAAAGAGGAACTAGATTCCTTGCGTAACCTTCCTTTAACAGGAGAAAAGGTAGAAGGCACATAAATGGAGTGGCCTGTTTGGATTTTTCCCCTTCTTTTGATTACTCTAATAATTGGTTTCTTTTTCGGTAGACGCTTTTCTCCTAAAGACATTCAGGAGGCAAAAGAGAGTAAAATTGCCTTTCTTACCGGATTTCGCTATCTTCTCTCTAAAGAATCTGATAGGGCTATTGAAGCCTTTATGAAGGCAGTTAGATTAGATACAGAAACAGTAGAAACCTACTTTGCCTTAGCCAGCCTTTTTAGAGATAAAGGAGAAATTGAACGCGCTATTAGTATTCATCAAAGTATTATTACCCGTCCTCGGTTAGATGAGGCTATTAGGCTTCAGGCCTTATATGATTTGGCTTTAGATTATAAAAAGGCAGGTCTATTTGATAGGGCTATTGATGTCTTTAAAGAAGTGATACGAAGAAACCCCCAGAAAAAAGAGGCATATTTAGAGCTGGCGAATGTTTATCAAGTTTTAAAGGATTGGGCTGCTGCCTATACAGTTATTCAACGCCTAGATAAAATTACAGGAGAGGATCATAGTATTATGCTTGCCCACTTCCAGACAGAAATAGGGAAAAAATTGCAAATGGAAGATAAAAGAAGGGCAGAAGATGCCTTTAAAAAGGCCATAAAAATTAACAAAAAATGCATTGATGCCTATCTTCATTTAGGTGATTTATACTTTGAACAAAAAAATATAAAGAAGGCCCTTAGTATATGGGAGGAGGTTATAAAAATCTCTCCAGAATACAGCTTTTTGGTCTATTCTCGGTTGGAAAAAATTATTTCTGAGATAAAAGAAGAAAGAGTTTTTAGAAAATTTATTCAGAATTTAGAGAAAAAGAGAGAACGTGACATTTATTCTGCTCTTTTTATCAGTAAATATTATTTAGGAGGAAAAAACTTGGAGAAGGCAGAGGCATTTGTGAATGAGGTGTTACAGAAAGCACCTACCTCCGTAGGGGCACGCCAGTTATTGAGTCAAATTTTTTTAGAAAAAGGGGAGGTTCAAAAAGCCATCTCTCTTTTAACTCAAATCTCTCAAAACTTGCTGCCTCAAAAGAGCTATCAATGTAGCCAGTGTGGGTATGAAGCAACTAAGCTTTCCTGGTGGTGTCCTCAATGTCAGAGGTGGGATACCATAAAACCTAAGGGAATTTTTTAATAACACATTATTTTTAATTTACTCCGTCGGACACCAACCATCTATTCTAAAAGATATCATTCAATTTTATTTTTATCCCTTTAAGGACTAAAGATTCTAAGATATCTGTTTTTTTATAAATTTTTACTGTCTCAAGACCACTTTCTCCTAACGCCATGACTTCAATCTCTTTCTTCTCAAGGTCTACTAACCAATACTCCTTTACTTCATATTTGCTATAAAGCTTTCTCTTTATGACCCTATCTCTATATTCAGAAGTAGGTGAGATAATCTCAACAATAAGGTCAGGTGCACCCTGAATATTTTTCTCTGTTATAATATTTAGTCTTTCTTTGGAGATAAACATAATATCTGGCTGAACTACATCTATCTCTGAAAGGACTACATCTAAAGGGGCAAGATAAACCTCTCCTATGCCTTTTTTGTCAACAAATTCACACAATCTTAAATATAAATTTCCTAAAACCATTTGATGGTGTGGCACTGGCGATGGAACCATATGAACCTCCCCATCAATAATCTCATACCTCTTGTCCTCGGGAAAGTGAAGATAATCTTCGTATGTGAACTTTATAGGCTTTTTCACTGCTGTATCCATTTTGGCCCCCTTATAAATCTTGGAAGACTAAACATAAGTTATCATGAAATATCATCACTAGCAAGATACCACAAAATTCGTATTCTTTTTACGTTCACACGTTCTAACGTTTACACGTTTTTAACGTCTACTCCTTCACAATGGGCTTAGTCTCCTTTAGAGCCTTTTTAGGTTGGATAATTGAGATTCTATATGCTCTATAATCTCAATAACACCGGCTACAGAAGTATACATTATATTTTTTGACAATCTCTAAGAGATATGTTACTTTTTTAAAAACTGGCGTCTCATAGTCAAATTTAAGTGAAATTTGGAGATAAATAAAAGTTAGGAGATTAGAGATGGAGCTCTTAAAATTTAACCTTCCACAAATGGAGGAAAAAGTCCTAGAGATGATGATTCAAATGGGATTTTTTTCCAATAAAGATGAAGCAGTTAGGACAGCAGTTATTAAATATGCTATGGATTTGGGATTATTAAAACCAGAAGAAATTTGGAAAGAAATAGAGAACTATAAGAGAAGAAAAATTACGCCTGAACAACTGATGAAGGATTTAGAAGCAATTGAAAATGAAACTTAGAATTTTCTTAGACACTAATGTTTCATTTACGCCTTTGAATTTCCAAAATCCAATTCAAGGAAAATAATAGAGTTATTAAATGAAGGAAAAATTGAGGCAGTTATTAGTGAAAGAGTGATTAAAGAAGTGCAAGCATATTTTTTAGTTTCTTTTGATAAAGATTTTAAGAAATTTAAAGAATATAAAACACCAAAGATTTTTATTGAAGATATAGGGCTTATCCCTAACTTATACCTAATGAGGAAGAATTTTAAAAAACTCTAAAAAGCATTAAGGCAGTGAAGACCTGACCCTACTTCTTTTTACGTTCGCACGTTCTAACGTTTATACGTTTTTAACGTCTACTCCGTCGCACACCTTGGCCTAGTGCACCTTAATACACATTTCCTGGCATCAAGCACTGTGATTGTTCCATCTCCATCAATATCACAATCTGGGCATTCAGTAGATGGTTGGTTTCTGTAAGTGAGTATAATGTCTATATCATCACGGTCTACATCGCTGTCGCAATCGAGGTCGCATAATAGACAAGTGGGAGCGCTGCTAACGCTAATCATCACATTATCAAAATCTTTCTTTTCACCGTCGAACACCTCTAGTCGCAAGATATAGGTGCCTGCTACATCCGGCCTGAATCTGGGGGTTACCGTATCAGCGTCGATAATATCGCCATTGGTTAAGATACTCTCATCGGGCAAGAAGACAAAGGTCCAGATGAATGAGAGTTCTTCCGGTCCATCATCTGGATCATTGCTGGATGTACCATCTAGAACAACTTCATCACCCAGGCTTATATTCTTGTCTTCTCCTGCATTGGCGTTAGGTGGCACATTGCGATAAGAGGCAGTGACAACCATTTCATCGTCATCGCTGTCTTCCCCGTCATATACTCTAAGATTGAGCACATAGGTCCCCACAGCGTCGGGGATAAAGTTGGCCTGAACTTGATCGGCATCAATAATGTCACCGTCTTCCAAGGTACTTTTAGCTGGTAGTTCTTTGAATGTCCAGAGATAGGCTAAGAATCCGGGACCATCATCCGGGTCGTTACTCCCTCTGCCATTCAAGGTTACCCCGTTCCCAATATATGCAGTTTGATCTTCTCCAGCATAGGCATTGGGAGGAACATTCGGTATGGTGGCCCTGATTTCCACATAGTCAGGCTCACTTTCCAACCGCCCGTCACTTACTACCAGTTTGAAGACATAAATGCCATCCATATCCGGGGTAATGGATGGATTTGGGGTAGTCCTCCCCCAGATATCTAGGTCTGCCAGAGTGCTATTTGGCGGCTTACTCTCTAGACTCCACTCAAAGGTAATTATATCCCCATCCGGATCAAAAGAGTTGCTTGCATCAAGCGTTACTCCTGTGCCAGTTTTCATATTCTGATCTGGACCGGCATTGGCTACCGGTGGACAGTTTGGAGGTGGCGCTTCTCCTGCCCTTAATAGTGCAGTTGCGGAAGCATGAACTAATGGATTACTTAGTGAGGTTACACCCACGGTGACAGTTCCTTCACCATAGGCATCCAGACTAGCATTCAGTAGAATTATGCCTGTCGCGAGTCCTGGTAGCCTGAAGGTAGATATCGTCTGTGTCGCCTGACCATACAGCCCATCGAAATTTGCCGTGACTGGTCCACTGATTTCTGTAACCTCAGCAGTGTAGGCATCCTCTGTGTTGCCGGTATTATGGACTGTGAGGAGAAAGGCAGCACTACCAGGTGCGGCAAGTTCCACTACGGCGGGGTCAAAGCTAACTCCTATTCCCTGGGTGGCCTCTATGATCACGTGAGCCGTAGCGCTGTCCGTAATTGCTGTGTTCCCACGGGAGGTAGCGATCGCAACAAGATCCAAAGCCCCGGGAAAGGCGAAATCAATCGCGCCTATCGTTATAGTTACTTCCTGTGACGTGCCAGGGGCAAGCGTAACCGACTCAGTTTCGAGGGTTGAAATCACACCGGCCGGGCCGCCTAGCGTGAGATCAAAGGTATCTTCTACTTGGCCAGTGTTAATAACAGTTAGCTGGAAGGTGCTTCCAGCTACACCTGAAGCGGGATTTAGGACAACGTTTACCCCATTTTGGACCACTGTCACCATTCCACTGCCTTGGCCAGACACTGAGGTATCAGTCGTAGATACGGCTGTCACTGTAAAGACCTGGATGCCAGGCGGGGCACCCTGCGGTGGTGATACAGTTAAGAGGACTTCACGGAAGTTATTTATGCCAGGCGGCACCTCTACAACTTGTTGGTCAAGACTGCTGCTAAAGCCCGCTGGCGAGGCTACCGAAAGCGAGAAGTTGTCCGTCATGCTTCCTGTATTGGTTATGCGTACCACATATTCGGCTGAGGTAGCTTGCCCAGCGGTAGCTTGACTGGGGGTTATACTAAGCACAACTCCTCGGGTGACACTCTCTACGTCTTCTCCCAGGAATGAACCTTCAAGGATTAGCGAACCATGCACAAAACCAGTGGGACATGTATCTGCTCTTGCAGTAACCACAAATCCATTTTCACTCTCAATGGCAGAGGGATCCGATCGAAGAGTCAGTACAATTTCTCCTGTACCATAGGCAGGGACAGCTACAGAGGGAACAATATCCACCCAATCCTGGGGCACCCCCTGAACGGATAGGTTATACGTTAGCGCTGACTCGGTGGGATTTTTGACTGTCAGTGTATATTCTGCGTTTCCACCTGGCAGCACGGTCTGGGTGTGTGGATCCAGGGTGAGGATCTGCTCACTGAGTACTTCCATTGCTGGCAACTCAATCTGTCCAGAATCACCAGAAGGCATCGTAAAATCAATCGTGGCCCCCAACGTTATGTCTCTAGCTTCACCTGGCTGCATGTTATTCACAGTGGATTGCCACGTAAGGGTTTTGCTAGTGCCTTCCGCACCAAGTAAAAATTCCCATACCAGGGTATCAAATTCGTCACCTGAAATGATTTCTACAGGTTCGATATTAAAGGAACCTGGCACCAGCTCCAAGCCGTTACCTTTGGGAATTATTACTTGTGCTGTCACTCTTGCGCCGATCATTCCACTTAGGTCATAAATACTCAATCCGGCGCTGCTTGGCACGAAGAGCAGATTGTCCTGGATGTTAACTTCCTCTATTATTCCTGGAACGGCTAAAGTGATAAAACTCAAGTTCTGGGGATCGGTTGCATCTACCACCATCAAGACCGGTTCATCATCAAGAGCGATTCCGCTCACTGCAAAAAAGCCGTCCCCCATGGGGGTGACAGTAGTATCGCTGCGGGTGTCAACTGTCGTATCTGTGTTATCTATGCCTGCTCTCCCATTTGTTTCAATTGTTCCTATGACAACCGGGTTTAATGGATCTGTAATGTCAAGTGCTGTCAGGGTTACATTACCTGATAAACGCCAAAGAGGATAGAGGGGAGGAAGTATGCGCCCTGACCAGCCGCCGGTATTACCCACCACAAGGGCCAGATTCCCTTGAATGCCTATACCGGTGGCATGTACTGTGTTTGGTATCTGCACTTCCTTAAGAATCTCGAGACTTGCGGGATTCGACGTATCCACGACCAAGATACGTCCATACCCGGATGGATTGCTGCCCTCAGATGTAGTAGTAGCGACCAGGATGATATTGTCGTTGACTGCGGCGGCCTGCCATACATTGAAGTCTCCACTTCCCATCTCTAATTGTCCAGTATCCGGATCTACTCGAGTACCGAAGAGAGCATCAAGAAAACGAGGATTCTCCATGTCATTAAAATCAAACGAGAGGAAGTCGCCAACTTGGTCAGTAAGAATTACCCAAAGCCAGAAATAAACCCCCCTCATTGTCACAAAGCCTGTATTTCCATTAAAAAAGAGATCTCCAAGAAAATGAAAGTTTGCGCTTGTATTGGTAATGAGGGTGGGCTGGAGTGGGTCGGCTAAATCATAAACAAGGATCTGAAAGGGATCCGAGCCAAATTGTTGTTGCCACATCACAACAAGATGATTGTCTATAATGCGACAAAAAGATTTGAACACACCACTAATATTGATCAAGTTATCGGCAAAGGTGTTGACAATCTGGGCGTCCGTAGGATCGCTGATGTCGATGATAGCAATATTTTCCGAGCCACAGACATAAGCCAAGTTGTCTTTGATAGCCACGCTGGCAGCGATGCCATCCGTATCTACTTGGTCTAGAAGGACAAATTGCTGATCCGAAAAATCGACCAAGCTACTAATATCTAAAGTGGTAGTAACTGTCTCCTGGCAAGGTGGCACGGCCTCGGGAGTCACTGCCATTTCAGCTGTTATTGGTAAACCGATGAGCAGGCTCCCTTGACCTACTGCACCAGGTATGGGTTGGCCATCCAGATCAGCAACGGTAACTTCCAGAGTATGGCTTCCAGATTCAAAATCTGTAGTGTCGAGAATACCAAGATCTACGGTGTCCAAGGATGAAAGTGCAGTAAGTTCTACTTCTTCTGGCACAGAGGTAAAGATAATCGCACCCATTGGGTTCTTAACCACGTAAGATACCCGAACGAGACGATTTTTGTTGACGGCATTAAGTATGCGCGCCAAGATGTGTACCTGATCACCAGGGGATGCAAAGGTGGGGTCCGCCTTAACCTCAACGACTTCGACCAATTCCTGTCTAACCGTAAAAGCTCCATGGGCTGTACGGGCAATATCAGGCCTATCCGCAATAGAAACAGTGACCGAAAAGTCAAAGGCCTGTAATTCCTCTTCAGCCTGTGTAATGGTTACATAGGCATTGGGCCCATCAGTACTTGGTATGGATTCGCCAGGGGCAAGCGATACAGACGTGCGATTCAGCTCGCATGTTACATTTGGCGGCATCGTTGACATGCTGAGGTTGTAAGTTGTAGTCTGGCTCCCTGTATTGCGGATGTATATGTCAAAGCGGGTGGGAGTTTCAGGTAACGCCACTGCACTGTTCGGGGAAAGGGCTACTTCAAATGGATATGCTTCTACTGTTGACAGGATATTAACAAGGCTTAAAAATAAGTTGCTCAGATTATTCAGGGCATCTTGAATCTCTTCTGGTGTGGTTGCATCAGCAATGTCATCTCTCAATGCAGTGAAATCGTCTTTATAAGGAGCCAGGGCAGGACCATTTAGTTGTTCAATGAGACTCTTAAGTAAGGCCACGGTCCTGCCTTGAAAATATTCGTTGCCCATCTCTTGGCCAAGCTCGGTCATCACCATTCCTAGTTCGTTGAGGGTGCTTCCCAGTTGCGGCCTTCCTGCCTGTCCAGCGGCGAGCGCAGCATCTGCAGCAGATTGGGCTGCGGGGGCAACCACCTGGATACAAACCCGTGTACTTACTGTCTTTGTTTGGCCGGAAGAGGTGGCAAATGTGGCTCTGATAGTTGCCCAGAGCAGTGAGTTCAATGGAGCAGTCTCGCTTATATCGAGAGTGAGATCCTGCGAAATGGATTGGCCTATACCGAGTGAGAGGGGGCTTGTAAGGCCGCTGAGCACCAAACCTGCAGAGGTATCTACTTCTAAGGCAATACCATCAGAAGGTACGTTGCCTACTGAAGTCAGGGTAAGAGTAAGTGGCAACGAACTGCCAGGAGTTGCGCTGGTGAAGGGCAAATCAGTGGCTATTGTGATCTGGTCCAGCTCTGGCATTACAAATTGTGCATTTGCCACTTTTGTGATAGTTGGATCGGTAGTACTTGTGACGTTGATGGCAAAGGAAAAAAAGCTTCCAGGAGGATCAATTCCTTCGAGCGGATAAAGTGAAATGCCAACCTCTGCTGTCTCCCCTGGCGGCACGGTTACTTCCGATAAGCTGAGGCAGGTGGTAAATCCAGGGGGTTCTTGTGATATGGCCACAGAAAAGGTGTCTTCAGTGGGGCCAGTGTTCTGTATCTGAACCCTGAAGGTGGAAGGGATGTCCACACCGTCCAATTGCACGCTCAGCAGTTCATCCTGAACAATTTGCACATTGACGCCAGGCTGCTCCCCTGGGGTTACAGGGGGCAGGTCACCTGGAATGCCAAACATGATGCCATTTGCAGGAGGATCCACAAGGTGTAAGACCTGGAAAAGTGAACCGGTAAGATTGCATGCCAGCATCAAGTCTGGCAGTGCAACCAATGCAGCATAGCGTTTCTTCGCATCCTTATCTAATGCGGCCTCCAATGCTTCCAATACCCTTTTCAACATGGTGTTGGCTATAGTAGAGATCTCTTGTTTAAAAGCAGTTTCGTCCATGGAAAGCTCAGCAACGAGATTCATGATATGAGGCACTCTTTCTAAGATCGTATATGTAACGCTAGTTGCCTGCTTTAAGAGCTTTGCTGTCTCACATGCCACCTCTGCAAAATGGGTCCATTCTGTCAGCGCCGTGTGTTCTCCATTTTCTGCAACATCCTTGATAACACCTGTATCAGGATCGTATTCAAACCAGCTCACGGTTTGCATCTCGCCCACCTGAACATTGCCCTGAGGGACGACTATAAGCTTTCCTTGGGAGATTGCCTGCTGGATACGGATTCTTGCTTCCTCTGAGAGATTAAGCATATTGACAAGACTTGCATTTTCCTTACCAAGCGTGACTAGGTAAGCCCCTTGGTTCTCAGCAGCCTCAAACACCCTTGCTATGCTATAAGGTTCTGTATAAAAATCCTCATCATGGACATCCAATATCTCCACAACCTCACTCTCAACCGTGCTTTCCAGTAGCCCTATTACAAGATAAAAGCGAGACAACATATCCTTGACCTGTCCGGTAGAAGGCACCGCTCTTATATTGTCTTTGCAAAGGTCTATGGACAACTGGAGCGACACTCTATCGTCCACGTTAGTGGCCCTGTTGGAGGCCACTATGATCCGAGGGGTGTCAAGGTATGACTTGACAAGGCCTATGGTTGTCATTTGCTGGACGACAATATGTGACAGGTTCGTAAATATCAGGGCAGATAGCTGGGTTAAGATCCTCATAATATTTTGGTCTACCTCAAGCATTCTGTCCAAGAGTTCCTGCTCTGTTGCGTCTAAGGACTCAGGGTCGGCCTCTTGAAGGAGTTCAAACAGATCTGCAGCATAATTCTGGAGGTCTTGGCCTTCATTCAATAGCACACAGAGAGCCTCTGGATTGGACAGGCCAGATTCCACACTGATGGTTACTGTATCAAAAGGACTAATGGCGGGTTGTTGGCCGGATGTCATGCTCAGCTCTATAGGACTCCCGTTTTGGCGATTGACAAATCCGATCCGGTCAATCAATGTCCTTTCGTATGTCTCTGTCCCTCTGCCTGGGGTGATTACGTCGATCTCCAGGAACAACCCAGTCAAGAACTGGCTTCCCATCGGGAAATTGGTCAAGTATTCCTGATAGTCCTCACCACGGATGATAGAATCATCCGAGATGTCACCGTCGATCTGTCCGATGAGGATATAAGGAGAATACGTATGAGTGACTGTTCCAAAGACCAGAGAAGGGGGAGAGAAAGAGTTCACGAAGTGACCGATTGACAACGGCCGCCCAACTAGCTCCACGGTATTAAAGGTTACATTTAGAGGAGTCTTGATCTCAAGGGGTATGTTAGGGAAACTGCTCCTAAGCTCTGCTTTGAGCCGTACAGTTACCTTGTGCCGCAAATTATCCGGCACCTCGGCAAACCTACTTTCAGCAGTTGCAAATGTGTTGCCAATCTCTGCTCCCGTGAATGTCGGGTCTGCAGCTCTGAAACCACTGCCATCATCAAATTCCACCCAGTAGTGCTCTTTCGTCTCTTCAAGAAGACGGGGATCATTGGCTGGATCAGCCCGTTCGGCATCTGCTGGCACACACCCTACAACTCGCAGTATCGGCGGAAACATCGAGAGGATCAATTGCTGGGCCTGGGCTGTATCAAGCGTACCATGTACATACCGTGCTGGTATACCGGATGTACGGAGGAGTGCAACTAATAAACTAGCTTGATCCAGTGCATTACCCGCTTTGGTCCACAGAGTGCCCCGGGCACCTCGCAGGGATCCTTTATAAGATTCGTAACCAATCTCATCGCGGACAAACTGAAAGATCCGTGTGGGATCATGACCCAGCTCTGCAGCCTTATCCAGCACATAAGGATCTGTTGTATCAGCATCAGGAGTAGGCCTGAGTAGATCGTCCTCTGGCTCTTGTGCGTAAGCCGCGGCCGGCCCAAACTCCAAGGAAATCTCAGACATAGGCAGGTAATGTGCCGTGGGTAATATAGTTTGATAGAAAAGTAGAAAAGCGACTAAAAGGCATAAATTCTTAAACCAAATGGCTTTCGTCAACTTCATAAGCTGTACTCCTTTTTATAAAAATTTCTTTATAAAAAAGCTGACTACCTTGTTTCTGAATCTCTGTAAAGCAGCCAATAAACTATCTCACTTTAAATAGAATAAAAAAACCAGGTCACCAATGTTTCCGCTTTTTTTGGCAACCCGGCTAACTTAAAAATAATAAATAGCAATCAGCAATTAGTTATTTTCATCAATCACTAGCCACCATCTGCCGTTTTTTAAGTTCCGTGGCTTTCCGTCTCTACCTCACGGTAGATTTGGCTTTTTCCAAAGCAAGATATGTATTTGTTAATCAGCTCATTTTAACTTCCTAAATTACTATTCTAAAATATTTCATCTAATTTTATTTTTATCCCTTTAAGGACTAAAGATTCTAAGATATCTGTTTTTTTATAAATTTTTACTGTCTCAAGACCACTTTCTTTTAAACTCATAACTTCAATCTCTTTCTTCTCAAGGTCTACTAACCAATACTCCTTTACTTCATATTTGCTATAAAGCTTTCTCTTTATGACCCTATCTCTATATTCAGAAGTAGGTGAGATAATCTCAACAATAAGGTCAGGTGCACCCTGAATATTTTTCTCTGTTATAATATTTAGTCTTTCTTTGGAGATAAACATAATATCTGGCTGAACTACATCTATCTCTGAAAGGACTACATCTAAAGGGGCAAGATAAACCTCTCCTATGCCTTTTTTGTCAACAAATTCACACAATCTTAAATATAAATTTCCTAAAACCATTTGATGGTGTGGCACTGGCGATGGAACCATATGAACCTCCCCATCAATAATCTCATACCTCTTGTCCTCGGGAAAGTGAAGATAATCTTCGTATGTGAACTTTATAGGCTTTTTCACTGCTGTATCCATTTTGGCCCCCTTATAAATCTTGGAAGACTAAACATAAGTTATCATGAAATATCATCACTAGCAAGATACCACAAAATTCGTATTCTTTTTACGTTCACACGTTCTAACGTTTACACGTTTTTAACGTTTACTCACAGGCACACCTTGGCCTAGTACAAAGAAGCACTAATTTCCTTGCATCAAGCACAGTGATTACTCCATCGCCATCTATATCACACTTTGGGCATGCACTTGCAGGCTGGTTGCGGTAGGTAAGAAGGATGTTTAGGTCATCTAAATCGACATCACCATCGCCATCTAGGTCGCCCTGAACAGTTACTTTTCTAACACCCAATTGAAAAATAGAGAAATGGGTTACATCAATCATAATCAACATGTTCTCTTCATCAACTGTTTTTGGGCCTTCTACCAATTCCCAAGTTAAAGTAGTTGTGTTAAAAGTATAAACATCTAATTCCTGTGGGTCACTCACACCTGCATTTTCTAAGTCCTCCTCTGTGTATGGGAGTTTTATAGTTACAGGTTTATTAAACACAAGGCCTTCTGGCCCAAAATGTACTGGCAAACCAATGCCTATAATATCTTCGGGAAATGGAGGGATTTCCTCTACAAGCTCACTGATGGCAATAATGGTATTTTCTGATAGGGCATCTGCAGGGATTTCAACTTGGGCCCCTAGAATCTCACTTGATGTATCTGTCACCAAGACAGTTCCACCATCAGAGCCAACGGTTTCCCATCCAACTGTTTTTAGTGAATAGGGAAATGATGTAAGGTTACTATCAAGCTTTGATACAAAAACATCCAGCCCACCATTATAGCTTTCATCATAAGCACCAGGGGTTGTGGGATAGTCAGGAGACCGTGTCCTACCAGTTATATATACATTTCCACCTCCATCAAGGGCAATGGAATAGCCATAATCCGAGTTACTTCCACCACCAATGAATGTGCTTGCCAAAAGATTGCTTAAACTACTATCAAGCTTTGATACAAAAACATCATAATAATCATTATCATAATCAGTATCATTATAGCTTTCATTATAAGCACCAGGGGTTGTGGGATAGTCAGGAGAATTTGTCCAACCAGTTACATATACATTTCCACCTCCATCAAGGGCAATGGAATAGCCATAATCAGAAGAACTTCCACCAATGAATGTGCTTGCCAAAAGATTGCTTAAACTACTATCAAGCTTTGATACAAAAACATCACCATTATTATGGCTTTCATCATAAGCACCAGGAGTTGTGGGATAGTTAGAAGAGGATGTCCCACCAGTTATATATACATTTCCACCTCCGTCAAGGGCAATGGAATGGCCACAATCATGATAAATTCCACCAATGAATGTGCTTGCCAAAAGATTGCTTAAACTACTATCAAGCTTTGATACAAAAACATCATAATAACCTCTACCATTATGGCTTCTATCATAAGCACCTGAAGTTGTGGGATAGTCAGAAGAGGATGTATAACCAGTTACATATACATTTCCACCTCCATCAAGGGCAATGGAATAGCCATAATCACCAATAATTCCACCAATGAATGTGCTTGCCAAAAGACTGCTTAAACTACTATCAAGCTTTGATACAAAAACATCATCATAACCATTATGGCTTTCATCATAAGCACCTGAAGTTGTGGGATAGTTAGAAGATTGTGTCCCACCAGTTATATATACATTTCCACCTCCATCAAGGGCAATGGAATAGCCATAATCATTAAAAATTCCACCAATGAATGTGCTTGCCAAAAGATTGCTTAAACTACTATCAAGCTTTGATACAAAAACATCCAAAGAACCATTATAGCTTTCATCATAAGCACCAGGAGTTGTGGGATAGCCAGGAGATGCCCCACCAGTTACATATACATTTCCATCTCCATCAATGGCAATGGAATAGACATAATCAGAATAACTTCCACCAATGAATGTGCTTGCCAAAAGACTGCTTAAACTACTGTCAAGCTTTGATACAAAAACATCATAATCCCCCCCATTATAGCTTTCATCATAAGCACCTGAGGTTGTGGGATAGTCAGAAGACCGTGTGCTACCAGTTATATATACATTTCCACCTCCATCAAGGGCAATGGAAAGGCCATAATAAAAACAATCATCATCACTTCCACCAATGAATGTGCTTGCCAGAAGTGGGTCTATTATAAGCGTCTCTTTTTTGTCATAACTTCCTACCTTAAAGCCATAAACATATTGCGGATTTGAAAGTAAGGTATAGGCAGCAGCTACCTCAACCCTCTTGCCATTAATCTCCTGATATGCCACTGGCTTTGTAAATTTTATAACCCCAAGACCTGTCTCTACCTCAAGCTCTCCATTTTCATTTACCCTTAAACTTTTAGCCCCTTCAATTTTTATTTTAATGCTTTCTGGATTTGCACCTGCCTTTACATAAAATAGCTTTTCTACATTTTTTCCATAGGCCTTAACCTTTAGCTCTATTCTCTTATATACTTCTCCAAGACTTACCAAATTGTAAGTTGAAATATCCCTTTTCCAATTTGAAGGGTCCTTTCCCTTGAAGTAACTTACCTTGGTTACTGCCTCTTCTTTTCCTTTTACATTAGAGATAGAAGCCCCAACAAGGCTTTCTTTTATTACCCAACCTTTCACCTTCTCTTTTTTCTCAAATTTTGGAAGGGAATAAACCAGCTTTCCATCCTTGGTAACAAAGACAGCCCCTCCAAAGGTCTTTGCATAATACTTTACACTTTCACCTTTTATTTGACCTTTGTTTTCTATAAATGGAATCTTAAGTGTATAAGCTTTGTTTAGAATCTCTTTTTTATCTTTTTCTTTTACAACCGACCCTATTGCTGAATAATTAAAGATAAATAAAAGTATGAAAGCTGTAATAGTTGCTTTTTTATAACGTTTTACTAACATGGCCAATTTTTCACCCAGCCAAATAATTGACTTCATAGCATTCCTCCTTAAACTAGTTTATAATGTTTTGTTCAAGAATCTTTCGTCTCTGCTAAAATACGCATTTAGCCAAACTTCTTCCTTCTCAAAATCCAAACTCCACTTAAGCCAGACCCAAGCAAGATTAATGTGGTAGGTACAGGAACAGCAGAAATGTTACCACTTTGCGAATCAAAAGATAAGCAATTTCCATTTTCATCGGCAAGCCTACTCGCAAAAAACGGAGGATCTGGGTCAACAATCTCTAAAGGACTTGTGCCAACACTTAAAGTATCAAAGGTCAAAGTGGCTAGGACAAAGCTAGGTTTTTGTAAATCATTTAAATCCCAAGGTAGATTATAAGATAATCCAAAAAGATATTCAACATCAGAGGAATAAGATGAATAATCATACAAACTTCCCCAACCTGAGACATCCAGTTGATCACCTAAGGTTGGGTCACCAAAGGAGACATCAGAAAGGGCTAAAATTGTTGGGTCATACTCTATAAACAAATCAAAACCACCCAAAGAAGGAGATTCTCCATCTCCTAAACCTGAAATCACCAAATTAACACTCACTGATTCGCCAACTGGCACAGTTTGAGAACCAGGCTCAAAACCAATGGTAGCAGCAAAGGCACTAAGGCTAAAAAACACTACCAACCCTAAAACCACTGCTAAAAACAATACCTTTTTCATTTTGACCTCCTAGGTTAATAATTGGAAAATTTTTTCCACTTTGTAAAATTGACTAACATCTTAAATACCAAATATTTCCCTCCTGTTTACATCTGCCTCTAGGTTTATATAGTCCTTTCCATTACTAAGATTGAAAGCATTAAACCACTTTTTCGCATACCCTCTTTCCTCCTTACATAGCCATATATACACTCTCCATATCAATATCCGTGCCAAGATTGAAAACCCTTGATAATACTGGATTTTTGATTTTAGATTTGAACCCATTTTGTAAAGTTTACTGACACCAAAATTGGCTCACAGGCCAAAAATGGCATCTAGCAAGGATTTTAGCTGTAAAGTATTGTGACACCTAAATTGTAAAGTTTTCTGACATTAGAAAGCTTTTATCTTTATGCCATATTTTCTAATCAATTCATAAACACTGGCTCGGCTAATACCAAGTTCAGTAGCAGTGTGAGTAATATTATAATTATTTTTCTCTTCAAAGGCCTTAATAAGGGAAGGGAATCTGCTTTTGTATCTCTCAATAGTGGACAGTTGATTTTTTTATCTTATCACCTTTAGGTTACGTTCGCACGTTCTAACGTTTACACGTTTTTAACGTCTACTCCGTCGCACACCTTGGCCTTGTACAAAGAAGCACTAATTTCCTTGCATCAAGCACAGTGATTACTCCTATTTTAAATCAGATTGAATAACTTTTCCTCTATGATATAATTTAAATATGAATAATTTAAAAAGATTTATTGATTTAATGGAGATTATTTCCACTGCCTTGGGGGAAGATATAGATTTAAGGATAAGGCCAGGGCAGGGCTGGTTTTATGATTATGAAAAAAATGAAGTGGTTTTCCCGGAGAAACTTTTATTAAATTATACCCCTGAAGAGGTGATAGGTTTTACTATTCATGAGGCAGGACATCGCCAGCTAACCCGCATAGATATGAGGAGAGAAGAGTTTAAATTATTTTATAGTAAACATTATTTAAAACTGCTTTTAAGTGTGTTTGAAGATGCCAGGGTAAACAATTGGATGTTTTCTTTATTTCCAGGGGCAAGATATTATTTGGAATTTATGTATAAAGACTTACTTTCAGAAAGTTTAGAGAAATCAGAATATGTAACTCATCTCCAAAGACAAATTAATGGTTCAGTTCATCCTTATCAGTTATATCCTCACTTAGAGTATGTATTGAGCATAATGTATTACTGGAGGTATAAAAAAATACCTAAACTAGTGAATCCGGAGGTGAAAAAGGCCCTTAAAAATACTTCTCAATTTTTTGAAGAGATATTTAATTGTTTTCCCAAAGGAAGGGCAGGAGAAAAAGAACGGTTTGCATTTGCCTGTAAAACAGCGCAGTTGATAAAAGAGCATATTTTAGAAGATTATGAAAGACTTGTTCATATCTCTAAGGAAAGGGTAGACCAGGCTCTCCAAAATAGAGAGATAAAAAACCATTCAGGTCATGGGGGTTCGGGGAGTGGTTTGAGTGCTATAGAACAAAGTGCTAAAGAATTGGCGGAAAGATTGTCTCCCAAAATTGATAGACCTGACAAGGAACAAGCAGATAAATATATGCCTATAAATAGGCAAAAAACGCAGGAATCCAAACCTTCTCCTTCCCTTACCCTAAAGGCACTCGTCAGGGAACAAAGAAGGGTGAAAAAAGAGGAGGATTTATCTATTTACCATAAATTTTATAAAGATATTGCTGGGGTAATTCAGCATCTTTGTGGGGTGTTGGAGAACTATTTTTTTAAAAACACAAGGCTTCGTTACCAGGGATACTTCAAATCAGGCCAAAAGCCTGATTTAAGAAAGGCTATGAACCAATCTAGAAAAATCCAACAGAAGTGCCCTTTAGAGAAAAAAGATTTGGAGATATTTATGCGAAGAAGACTTCCTACTGCCAGAACTCATAGTATAGCTTTAATTTTAGACGAATCAGGTTCTATGGTAGAGCCTAAGAGGAGTGCTGCCTTAAAAGGGTTGCTTTTATTTATGGAGTCTTTAACTAATTTAGATATAGATTACGCCATAATAGGTTTTTCAGATACAGTGATGGTTCATAAAATGTTTGGAGAAGGTATGAATCAATCTCAGAGGGCTGATCTTTTTGAAGAGATTTCTATGTATATTCCTTCAGGAATGACCGCTGATGCCGATGCCTTAGCTCTTACTACGGAACTTTTAGAAAAAGAACCTAGGGAAGCCATTAAGTTCATCATGATGATTACTGATGGAGAAGGAAATATAAACAATACTGGGAAGACATTTGCGGAACTTCAGGAGGAGGCATTGGCCAAGGATATAGAAGTAATAGGGGTAGGGCTAGGAGGGTATGTAACTCAGGTAGATAAAAGATATAAAACATCGGTTCAAGTGGAGGAGATAATAGACTTACCCCGCATTTTATCTAAAGTGTTAGAAGAAAAAATTATTTATGATGAATGCTCTTGATTTAAGTGAAATATTAAGTCAGGTATACCTCTCTTTGAGGGAAAACTTTCCTCAATTCAATATCAGACATCTGAAGAGGGCTTCTGAAGCATTGAGACTTTTAAGCCATGTTTCACCTAAACAGGCCTTAGTGGAGGTATTAAATTATGGGTTTACTCAAATAGAAGAAAGACAAAGGGTAATTGGCTTAATCTTAAATCATCCTTTAGTCCAAACGCAATTTCCTGATTTAAGAAAGGAAGATTTTGAGACGTTACCTAAAAAAACCTCTATTTCAGCCATTCCGGAGAATATTAATGAATTGGTCTCTTTTATAGCCCAGTTTGCTTTAGAGCAAGAGTTGAAAGATGACCTCTTTTTGCTATCTAGAATGCTTTCCCAATGGAATAAATTGATCGTTATTCCGGCCATGGGCATTGCTTTCCAAGTATTACCTAGCGAAACGTTAAGAGAAATTATCATTGATGAGCTGGGAAATATGCTTATTGACCAGGATTGGCATGTCCGTCAGACCGCTACCCAGACATTGGGGGAGATTTATACCTGGTATATTACTCATGGAGAAATGGAGTATTTAAAGAAGTTAGAAAATTTGCGCTATAAAGACGATTGGCATATTCAAATCACTGCTGCTCACATCTTGGCTTCTATTTATACCCTACTTATAAAACAAGGTCAGGATGTGTATCTAACTAAATTAAAAGATATGATGGACAATGGAAATCCTGAAGTCAGCGTAATAGCCATAAATACACTCACCCAGGTCTATCTGGATTTTATCCAAAAGGGCCTGACCCCAAACTTGGATGACATAGAAAAGGCCATTACCCAGGATGACCTATCTTTGCAAATAGCAGCTATTAATGCGCTGAGCCGCATATATGCATCCCTTATTGAGAAAGGAAAAAGGCCTGATTTTGAAAATTTAGAAGCCCTGTTTGAGATCAAATATGGACGTATTAAAGAAGCATTAGCCCATGGTTTGGCTATGGTTTATTTAGCCTTGATCGAAACAGGCCAAAGACCTGATTTCACTAAGTTGGAGAGCATGATTTACGAAGAAGACTGGAGGGTGAGAATAACTGCGGTAAATGCCCTAACTAAGATATATATCCGTCTGATTCAAAAAGAAGAGGTGCCTAATATTGATAAACTTTTACTGTTATTTAAAGATAGATATGGACCTGTAACTAAAACTGCTGCTACAGCCGTAGGGCAGATTTGTGCCCAATTAATAGCCCAAGGGAAGAGGGAGTGCCTAAATAAATTAGAAGGCTTAATTGATAGTTCGGACTGGTTTTTTAGTAGAAAAGTAAATATTTCTTTAGCTGCCATTTATTCATTTCTTATTCAAAAAGGAGAAAAAAGATACTTAAACCTATTAGAAAATATGCTTAATGATAAGGATTTTTATGTATGTATAGTAGCTATTTCCTCCTTGGCTCGGGTGTATATAAAATTTATTGAACAAGGCGAAAAGCCACAATTGGATTGCCTGGAAAATATGCTCAACCATCCCAATACCTATGTGCGCATTGTTGCTGCTTCTTCTTTAGCAGATGTATATTCCAGTTTTGCCTTGAGGGGAGAGGGTGAATATTTAGAGAGATTAGAAGATTTGTTAGGAAGCGAAAATCGAGATTTGATGAAGGCCTCTGCTAATAGTTTGGTAAATGTATATTCTATATTAATTGAAAGGAAGCAAAGGGAATATTTAAACAGATTAGAAGCTTTATTAGAAAATGAAGACCCAGATGTTTCTCTAGCAGCTTCTAAGGCATTAGCAAAAATTATGATAAATAGATTTGAAAAGAAAAAAACTAACTTGCAGCTAGCAATTAATGTGTTTGAAAGGGTTTTAAAAGAAAAACTAAATAGTGCTTTAGCAGGGAGTTTTTCTTCAGAAATCAAGATAGACTCTAATTTGGTTAAAATTGACCATTTAGAGTTAAAAAGAAACAGGGTTTTAGAAATTCCTACATGTGTATTTACTGCCTCTAGTTTTAACATCTTAAAGACCATTGCCTTAAGTTATAAACTGAAACACCCTGTTTTACTTTTAGGTCCTACTTCCACAGGGAAGAGTTTTTTGATCAAATGGTTAGCCACCCTTTTGGGTTATGAACATCTTTCTTATACATTAAATCCTTATTCATCCAAATTTGAACTAATAGGAGGAATGAAGCCCGATAAAAAAGGAAGATTTATCTGGCAGGATGGTATAATTTTAAAAGCAGCTAAAGAAGGTAAATGGCTGGTATTAGAGGAAATAAATCTGGCTTCTTCTGACATCATTGAGGTTCTTAATGACTATCTTACTACGGGGAAATTTACCTATTCACAAAATGGCCAGCAAAAACAGCTGGTTCCTGCTCCTAATTTTGCCCTCTTTGCTACGGCTAATCCAGAAAGTTATAGCCAAAGACAAAAATTATCTAAGGTATTTTTATCTAGGTGGAAGATTTATTACCAAAAGGAAGTTGCAGAATTAGAAATGGCAGAAATTTTAAGTGGTCTTTTTAAAATTCCTTCTTCTATTGCTCTAATGATAGCCCGATTCCATAAGACATTAGAAAAACAGGCCCAGGCAAAGGTAATTGGGAAAGAAGAAAAGGACCCTTATATTTATTCTTTAAGAGATATTATTAGAGTAGGAAAGAGGATTTCAGTTTTATTAAAGAGCAATTTATCTGATAAAGAATTTTTTAAACAGCTATTCTGGGAACTTTATACAGTTTATTTGGCTCGCATAAGAAATGAATCAGAAAGGCAAGCCCTCATTAGTAGCTTGGACGCCCATTTTGGTTTTAAAATGAAAGGTTTAAAATTAGAAGAAATCATAGATGGACAAAGAGAAAAAATCGTTTTTTTACTTGATGAAATTAAGGTAACTAGAGGTGATGAATTCATTCCCCAGACCGAGGCAGATATTATTCCTACTAGCTCTCAAAAATTCATTCTTGCCACTATCCTCAATGCCATTAAATATAATGAGCCTGTGCTCTTAGTGGGTATGCCTGCTTCAGGCAAGACTACCCTTATTCGCTATCTAGCCAAGAAGAAACAAACTAATTTGTTTTATATAAGTCTTTCTTCGGATACAGGTTTGGAAGAACTATTAGGTGGTTATGTACAGGATAAAAAAGGAAGATGGTATTACCGAAAGGGCATGCTTTTTAAAGCTGTAGAAGAAGGATTTTGGCTTTTAGTGGATGAGGCAAACCTTAGTCCTCTTTCTGAATATTTGAATACCCTGATTGACTTTGGGTATGTTATAGACGAAGAGGGAACTGTTTATAAGGCCCATCCCTATTTCAGGTTGTTTTTGGCCATAAATCCCCCTCGTATACATCACTCACGTAATCTCCTTTCCCCTTCTTTAAGGAGCAGATTTTTTGAAATATGGGTAGAGGAAATAACAAGGGAAAGAGAGTTAAGGTATTTAGTTAATCAATGGATGAGTTCAGATGTTGACAAAGACACCCTTTAATTATAAAAAATAGTAAGTCGGGACGTGGCGCAGCCTGGTAGCGCACCTGCATGGGGCGCAGGTGGTCGCAGGTTCAAATCCTGTCGTCCCGACCATTTATGTTTCTATCAAACTTCTAAGTCTCTATGGAGAGAGAAATGGCGGAGTTATATGATGTAATTGTTATAGGAGCAGGGCCAGGAGGATTAACTGCTGCAATTTATTTAGCTAGAGGAGGTTTAAAAACAGTAGTTTTGGAAAGATTGTTGCCTGGAGGGCAGGTGATTACTACTACTCAGGTGGAAAATTATCCAGGGTTTCCAGAGGGAATATATGGTCCAGAACTTATGGCCAAATTTGAAAGGCAAGTGCGATTATTAGGAGTTGAAATTAAAGCACCATTTGAAGTAAAACAAATAATAGATGGAAAAAACAGAAAAATAGTCAAAAGTGAGACAGAAAAGTTAGAAGCAAAGGCATTGATTATAGCTACAGGTGCTCGCTATAAAAGACTGGGAGTTCCAGGAGAAGAAAGATTAATTGGTAAAGGGGTATCTTATTGTGGGACATGCGATGCTCCATTCTTTCGGAATCTAGAAGTGGCTGTAGTAGGAGGAGGTGACGCTGCTTTAATAGAGGCATTACATATCACAAAGTTTGCTAGTAAAGTTTTTCTTATTCATCGGCGAGACCAACTCAGGGCAGAAAAAATTCTACAAGAAAAGGCATTTAAGAACGAGAAGATAGAGTTTGTTTGGAATACAGTAGTGAAGGAAATTAAAGGAGAAAATAAGGTAGAAGGGTTGATTCTAGAAAATGTGAAAAATGGTAAGACACATGAATTAAAGATAGAAGGATGTTTTATCTTTGTTGGTATGCAACCTAATTCAGAATTAGTAAAAGACCTGGTAGAGATTGATGAAGGAGGTTATATTGTTACTGACAGTTATTGTCGCACTTCTATTGCAGGCATTTTTGCCGTTGGAGATGTGAGAAATACTCCTTTTAAACAAATTGTTATTGCTGCTGGGGATGGCGCTATTGGTGCTTTGAGTGCAGAGAGATATTTATCAGAACAGTTTTAGGTAAGATGGATTGCCAGAAATAATATATGCTCCCTTTTGGTATGAGGAGAGAGGATTTGTGTTTCTGAGTTTTAAAGAGAGATTATGTGGCTTAATTTTGTCTGATTTTCAATCTTCGGAAATACCTTTGATTACCAAAACTCCTATTTTTAAACATCTAAACCGTCACTTAAAAAGTGTAATATTAAAAAAGGGGAAAATACCCCCTTTTCAACAAACAGAGCAGGCCTTAAGGGATTATTTTTCTTCTCAGCTTACCTGTTTCAAATTACCTTTATTACTCATTGGGACACCTTTTCAAAAAATGGTTTGGAGGGCGCTTTTAGATATTCCTTATGGACAAACAATTACTTATCAATCTCTGGCCTATAAATTGAACATACCTAAAGCCACACGTGCTGTAGCTCAAGCATGCAAGTCTAATCCTTTACCCATCATCATTCCCTGTCACAGGGTTATCGGGAAAAAAGGTCTCACTGGCTATTCTGCGGGTTTAGCTTGGAAGAGATTTTTGCTCAATATAGAGTCACTTGCCTGTTTGTAATTCCAGTGTTATTTTTAAATTGATTGAGGAGAATTAAAATGAAAGAAAAGATAGAATCACCTGTAAAACTCTGTGCTGTTTGTGCCTGGAGGGAATTTTGCAATAAAAAATTTACTATCCAACAAGAACCAGGTAGTTTTCGTTGTCCTGATTTTGTTTATGATATTTCTCTAAAAAAGGCTTCAGAGACTGAAAAAGAAATTCCTAAGAAGAAAGATGAAACAAAAGATTAAGGCGTTGCTCCTCGATGCCTTAAATCAGGCACAAAAAATAGGTAGTTTACCGAGGATCGCTCCCCCACTTTTTAGTATTGAAGTGCCTAAGGTGGCTGATTATGGAGATTTTTCCACAAATCTTGCTTTTTTATTATCAAAAAAAACAAAACAATCACCTCAGGAAATTGCTAAGGAATTAATTTCACATCTTCCATCCTGTGATTGGATAAAAAAAGTGGAAATAGCTGCTCCGGGATTTATTAATTTCTTTTTGAAATCAAGTGCCTGGCAAGGAGTTATTAAAAATATTATAACCCGTCCAGAAAGTTATGGCCAGGGGAAGGAAAGGGAAGAAAAAATAATAGTGGAATTTGTCAGTGCTAATCCTACAGGTCCTTTACATATAGGACACGGAAGAGGAGCAGCTGTAGGAGATACATTGGCTAATATTTTGGATTATGCGGGGTATAAAATCAAACGAGAATATTATATTAACGATGTGGGAAGACAAATTCAAATCCTAGGAAGGTCGGTATTCCTTAGGTATTTGGAATTATTAGGTGAAAAAATAGATTTTCCTAAAGATCACTATCAGGGAGAATATATCAAAAAGTTAGCTCAGGAAATTTTAGAGAGAAAAGGAAATAAATATAGAGAAGTAGCAGAAAAAGAAGCAATTCCTTTATTCGCAACATTTGCTAAAGAAAGAATTATGGAAGATATTAAAAAAGATTTAAATAATTTTGGAGTTCGTTTTGACTATTGGTTTAGCGAAAAAGACTTAATAAAAAATGGTGATGTGGCCAATCTTATTAAATGGCTTAAAGAAACGGGATTGGCCTATGAAAAAGATGGTGCTTTATGGTTTGCTTCTTCTCGTTTTAAGGATGAAAAGGATAGGGTGCTTGTTCGAGCTAATGGTGCTACTACCTATTTTGCATCTGATTTAGCTTACCATAAAAATAAATTTGAGCGGGGCTTTCATATCTTAATAGACCTTTGGGGAGCCGACCATCACGGGTATGTGCCTAGACTTAAGGCCGGAATTCAGGCCCTGGGTTACGATATGGAAAAATTAAAAATTTTACTGGTGCAATTAGTACACCTAAAGCGGGGAGGAAAACCTTTGGCTATGTCTACTCGTGCAGGAGAGTTTGTCACTTTAAAAGAAGTATTAGAAGAAGTGGGGAAAGACGCTGCCCGTTTTATTTTTCTTACCAGATCCTGTGATAGTCACTTAGATTTCGATTTAGAAGTAGCTAAATCTCAAAATATGGAAAATCCAGTATTTTATGTCCAATATGCCCATGCTCGGGTGTGCAGTCTGGAAAAGATAGCCAAAGAGCGCGGTATTGAATTTCCTCCTTTTAATGCTGTAGATTTAACTCCCCTTCAATCAGAAGAAGAAATAGGATTGATGAAACTTTTAGCAAGATTTCCGGATTTAATAGAAGATATAGCTAGGACTTTAGAGCCTCACCGTCTGTCTTATTACCTTACAGAATTGGCTGGGGAATTTCACCGTTATTACAATAAATATCGCATTTTAGACGCACCTGAAGATATTTGTGCTGCTAGATTTGCCCTGGCTCAAGCAGTAAAGATAGTAATCGCCAAGGGACTTTCTCTGTTGGGGGTTTCAGCTCCAAAGCAGATGTAAATGGGAGAAAAGAAAAAATTTTATACCATCAAATTGACAAAAAAAGGCCTATTTTTTGTGAGTGTAGGTGCATTTTTTGCCTTGTTGTGGATGTTTGTTTTGGGCATATTTGTAGGACAGGAATTAATTTATTTGCCTTCTTTGCCAAGAATTCAAGTGCCCATTTTCTCCAAAAGTCCCAAAACAACTCCTGGGCAAGAAAAACCCAAACAATATAGTGTTCAAGTAGGAGCCTTTAAAAACATAAAAAATGCCCTTAAATTCCAAAACGAACTAAGCCATAAGGGATATAAGACCTTTATAAAAGACATAAAAAATAATTCTCACATTTATTATCGCGTTTATGTAGGTCCTTATCCCCTAGAGAAGGCCTTGGGTGTTTATGATACCCTAAGCACGCAAAATTACTCTCCGGCTAAACCCAGCCCTCTACCTTGACTGTATAGCCAAAATAAAGTAATCATTTGTGTTTTAATGGGAGATAAAAAGATGGAAGATTCTTTGATTCAACAGAGACGAGATAAATTTAAAAAACTGTTAGAACGGGGTGTCAAACCCTATCCCAATGATTTTAAACCTACCCATAGAATTCAGGAAATTTTGTTTCAATATGGTGATAAAGAACAAATAACTGTTTCAGAAAACTTCTGCCTAGCAGGAAGGATTATGGCCATACGCCACTTTGGTAAGGCGGCTTTTATTCACTTTCAAGATGATACTGGAAGACTTCAGGCCTATTTTAAGCAAGACCAGTTGGGTAAAGAACAATATGGAATTTTTAAATTGCTGGATATCGGTGATATTATAGGGATAGAGGGTAAGTTGTTTCGGACTAAAACTGGAGAATTGACTATTTTGGTAGAGAGGTTTGAGTTGCTTGTAAAATCATTTCGACCCTTGCCTGAGAAATATCATGGGCTCAAGGACATAGAACTTAGATATAGACAGCGTTATTTAGATTTGATAGTCAATCAAGAGGTAAGGGAGCGTTTTATAAAACGGAGTAAAATTATTCAATTCATACGTCATTTTTTAGTAAAAAATAATTTTTTAGAAGTAGAGACGCCTGTTATGCAAATAATTCCCGGAGGGGCATTAGCAAAACCCTTTAAGACCTTTCATCAAGCCCTCGGGGTTCCTCTATACTTACGCATTGCCCCTGAATTGTATCTCAAAAGATTGCTAGTAGGGGGTTTTAATCGCGTGTTTGAAATCAGTCGCAATTTTAGAAATGAAGGGATAGATGTTGATCACAATCCCGAATTTACTATGTTAGAGTTTTATCAAGCTTACGCTACTTATGAAGATTTAATGGCCTTTACCCAAGAGCTCATTTCTCAACTAGCAGAAGAGATTTTAGGTAGTAAAAAAATTGTTTATCAGGGGAAATCCATTGATTTAACCCCGCCATGGCAGTGTTTAGATTTTTTGAACAGTTTGAAAGAAACAGGTTTGGTATCCCAACAAATCTTGGCAGATGAAGAAAAGGTCATGGCTTATGCCGGTGATTTGGGTATTAAGCTCAGGCCAGGAGAAGGTGTGGGGAAGGTTCTAACTAAGTTGTTTGAGAAACTTGTAGAGCCCAAGCTTATCCAACCTACTTTTATCATAGGATATCCAATAGAAGCCTCACCCCTTGCTCGACGTAATGAGCAAAACCCAGAGATTACAGATAGATTTGAACTCTTTATTGCAGGTAAGGAAATCGCCAATGGTTTTTCGGAATTAAATGACCCTGATGACCAAAGAGAACGTTTTCTGGAACAAATGGCAAAAAGAGCAGCAGGGGATGAAGAGGCACATCAAATTGATGAGGATTATATTACGGCCTTGGAATATGGAATGCCCCCTGCGGCTGGTGAAGGTATAGGTATTGACAGATTAACCATGATTTTAACTAATGCCTCTTCTATTAGAGATGTTATTCTGTTTCCACATTTAAGGCCCGAGTCATGACACTTCCCTATGAACTATTCATTAGTTTGAAATATCTACAGTCTAAAAGGAAACAAAAGTTTATTTCTCTTGTCACCTTTTTTTCCATCATTGGAGTAATGGTAGGGGTGATGACCCTTATCATTGTGCTTTCTGTGATGTCTGGTTTTGAAAGAGAAGTGCGCACTCGGATATTAGATATTAATGCCCACGTCTTTGTGCTTAGTTTTAAAGGCAACATTGTGAAATATCAGCAATTAATAGATAAAGTTAAACGCCAACCTGGAATAATAGGAGTTGCCCCATTTGTATATTCTCAAGTAATGGTCAAATCAGACCAAAATGTTTCTGGAGCAGTATTACGAGGAGTAGAAGTAGAAAGTATTTCTAAAGTGAGCAATTTAGCAAAAATTTTAAAGGCAGGCAAAATAGAGGCACTTAATATTACTAATCAAAAATTACCTTCCCTTATCATGGGTCAGGAATTGGCTAAAAATCTGGGTGTATGGTTAGGGGATGTGGTCTCGGTTATTTCTCCTTTTGGAGAAATAACTCCTACAGGTCAGATTCCTAAGGTGAAAAAATTTTTAGTAGGGGGTATTTTTGATTCTGGGATGTATAATTACGACTCTTCTCTTATTTATATTTCACTCCACCAAGCTCAGCAGTTTCTTGGCTTAGGGGCTGCGGTTACCGGTTTGGAAGTAAAGATTGCGGAAATTTTTAGGGCTAGAGAGTTAGCTGAAACTATCCAAAAAAAACTTGGGTTTCCATTTTGGACAAGAAATTGGATAGATATGAATAAAAGTTTATTTTCTGCTTTAAGATTAGAAAAAATAACCATGTTTCTTATCCTCACTCTTATTGTGTTGGTAGCGGTTTTAAACATCGGAAGTAGTTTAATTATGATGGTTATGGAAAAGGTAAAGGATATTGCCATTTTAAAAACCATGGGGGCTACGGATAAAAATATTATGAAGATATTTGTTTATCAGGGTTTAATCGTGGGGATTTTAGGCACACTTCTAGGTATCATAGGGGGAATAAGTGTATGCTTATTATTAAAAAAATATCATTTTATTCACTTACCCCAAGATGTTTATTATTTGTCCAGTTTGCCCGTAGAATTGAGATGGAGTGATGTTATTATTGTTAGCATAGGGGCTATTACGTTGAGTTTCTTGGCTACTATTCACCCTGCCCGACAAGCAGCCAGGCTTGATCCAGTAGAGGCATTAAGATATGAATAATCAGCCTTTATTAGAAGTAAGAAACTTGTGGAAGTCTTTTTCTCACAAAGAATACCAAATAGAAATCCTTAAAGGCATTGACCTTAAAATTTTTAAAGGTAATACTATTGCCATTACCGGTGCTTCAGGAGTGGGAAAATCTACTCTTTTACATATTTTAGCTACCTTAGAAAGACCTACCAAAGGAAAGGTGTTTTATAAAGGGCAGGACTTATTTCAACTTTCTTCTGATGCATTGGCTCGATTTCGCAACCAAAAATTGGGATTTGTTTTTCAATTTCATTATTTATTACCTGAATTTACTGCTTGGGAAAATGTAATGTTGCCTGCCTTGATTGCTGGTTGGTCAGAAAAAAAAGCCAAAGAACAAGCCAGGAGATTACTTCAGGAAGTAGGGGTTTATCATCGCAGAAATCATCGGCCAGGAGAACTCTCTGGAGGTGAACAACAAAGAGTGGCTATCGCTAGGGCATTAGTATTAGAACCGGAATTAATTTGGGCAGACGAACCTACAGGTAATTTGGACCAAAATACAGCAGAAAAGGTCCAATCCTTACTTTTTTCCATCCACCAAAAAACAGGTATAACCATGATTGTAGCTACACATAATTTAAAACTAGCATCTCTTTTTGCAATATGTTATGAGTTGACCCAAGGTCAATTGATAAGGAAGCAATGTTGATGAAGAAGCATTTAGTGATATTAATCATATTTTTCCTGGTCTCCCCAATCAGTTGGGCAGCAGAATTGCTTAAAGTAGGTATTTCTCCCTTAGTGGTATATATTCCTAAAAAGTCTCCCAGGATGGGGGAAGACCTGTCTCTAATGCTTTCTCAAAAAATCAAAAATCCCAAAATAAAAATAGTTCCTTGGAAAGGTGAAATAGTTCAAAAAATAGAAGAAGCAAAAAAAGAAGGAGAGAAACAAGGATTAGATTATGTAATTATGGGTAGTTTAACACAGATAGGAGAAAAAATAAGTTTAGATTTGGCTATTGTAGAAACTGGTGGGATAAAGCCTCCTGTGCTTATTTACAAGGAAATACCCTCTATGGAAAAATTAGAGGTTGTTTCAACAGAAATAGCCCAAGAATTGGTTTACAAACTTCTTAAGAAAAAAAGAATAACCAGGTTAGAAATTATAGGCAATAAAAGTGTAGATAAAGAGGCTATTTTAGCCGTGATGCAAACAAAAGAAGGAGAAATATTTGACCCTAAAATAATTCGAAGAGATATAAAGTCTATTTTTAAAATGGGATTCTTTAAAGACATTCGGGTGGAAGTGGAAGATTTCCCTGAGGGAGAGATTGTTAAGTTTATAGTCTCTGAAAAACCTGTTATTAAACAAATAATTATTGAAGGGAATAAAGTGATTAAAGATAGTGATATCAGGGAAGTTATTGCCTTAAAAGTTAATTCCATTTTAAAAGAACATTTAATTACCAAATCAGTAGAGCAAATAAAGGCACTTTATCAAAAAGAAGGGTATTTTGATGCCCAAGTAGAATATAAAATTATTCCTATTACTTCAGAGAAAGTAAAACTAACTTTTATTATTAAAGAGGGAGAAAAGGCTTATATAAAGAAAATTATTTTTGAAGGAAACAAGGCGTTTAAAGACAAGACTTTGAAAAAACAAATGAAGAATAAGGAAAGGTGGTTTCTTTCCTTTATCACAGGTTCTGGTAAGTTAAAAACAGATGAGTTAGAAAATGATGTAAACAGAATAGCCAATTTTTATTATAATCATGGCTACATTAATGTTAAAATAGGAGAACCTCAGGTTGAAAGAAGGGGTACTGACATATATATAACTATTCCCATTGAGGAAGGAGAACAATACAAAGTAGGAAAAATTGCCATAACGGGAGATTTGCTTAAACCTGAGACCGAGTTAAAAAAAATACTAAAACTTAAATCAGGGGCAGTTTATAATCGAGAACAGTTACAAAAGGATATTACTGCCCTTTCAGATGTTTATGCCAGTGAAGGATTTGCCTATGTGGAAATTGAGCCTGAAATAAAAGTAAATTCTTCAACGCTCAGCGTAGATGTTGTTTATCATATTAAAAAGGGTATCAAAGTATATGTGGGGCGGATAGAGTTTGAAGGCAATACCAAAACTAGGGATAAAGTGCTAAGAAGAGAATTATGGATAGGAGAAGGAGAAACATTCAATAAAATAAAAATAGAAAAAAGTATAGAAGCCCTTCATAGATTAGGATATTTTGAAGACGTGAAACTAGAGACACAAAGAGGAGAAGAGCCCAATGAAGTAAATCTTAAGATTAAAGTGAAGGAACAACCTACTGGTTCTTTTTCTATTGGTGCTGGTTATAGTTCCATTGAGAATTTTATAATTATGGCGGATATCACACAGAGAAATTTGTTTGGAAGAGGTCAACAGGTTACTTTAAGGGGGTATATAGGAAGCGTTACCCAAAGATATACCTTTGATTTTACCGAACCTTATTTGTTTGATAGCCAACTTTCTACTGGATTTCAGGCCTTTAAATGGGATACAGAATATATAGATTTTACCAAAGAAAGTAGTGGTGGAGAAATTAGACTTAGCTATCCCCTTGGCTATTATTCTAGAATTTATTCTACCTATCATTATGAAAAGGCAAAAACTGCTGATTTTAACGAAGAAATAGCTTCTAAGTATATTACAGAGTTGGCGGATGGCATTGCTACTAGTAGTATACGACTAAGTTGGCGAAGAGATACTAGGAATAGATTTTTTAATCCTAGTAAAGGCATGGTTTTATCAGGTTCAATAGAGTATGCTGGTGGATTTTTAGGTGGAGACAGTGCATTTAATCGTTATGAAGGCTCTGCATCTATATTTATTCCCCTGTTTTGGAATACCGTAGGTTTCATTAGAACCAAAGTGGGTTATATTGATAGGAGAGGGAAGGGCGTTTTACCGCTTTTTGAAAAATATTATTTAGGCGGCCCCAACACTATTCGGGGTTATGACTTTGCTACTATCAGTCCCCGTGACCCTGAAACTGGTGAACGTATTGGGGGGAATAAGATGTTTCTTTGTAATTTAGAATATCGTTTCCCAATTTTTGAGAAAATAAGGTTGTTCGGGGTAGTATTTTTTGATGCAGGCAATAGTTATGATATAAATCAGTCTTTTGATCTAACAAATTTGAAGAAAAGCGTGGGTATGGGGGTAAGATGGTTTTCACCTATGGGACCTATAAGATTGGAATTTGGGTTTGCCCTCAACGCTGAAGAAGACGAGTCTACTAGTAACTGGGAATTTGCCATGGGAACATTTTTTTAAATAATAAATCATACAAAGGAGGCAACGATGAGAAAATTGAGTTTTTTTTTAAGTGTATATTGTTTGGTATTGTTAGTAATTACTTCGTTACAAGCAGGTGAAATGAAAATTGCTATTGTAGACATGCAAAAGGCACTTAATCTTTCTAAAGCAGGAAAGGCAGCTAAAGCAAGACTAGATAAAAAGTTTGCCAAAATCAAAAGAGATTTAGAGCAAAGACAGCAGGAATTAGATAAATTAAAAGAAGAGTTGAGAAAACAGAGTTTGATGTTAAGTCTGGAGGCACAGAGAGACAAAGAAAAAGAATATGAAAGAAAATTGAGAGATTTTAGAGATCTTTATCAAGACTATAAAGAAGAAATGGAAAGAGAACAATATGAAGCCGTGCGGCCTATTTTCCAGGATATTCAGGAAATAGCTGAGAAAATTAGGAAAAAAGAAGGGTATAGTATTGTATTTGACAAAAATACTTCTGGAGTAGTTTGTTATAGTCCAGCGATAGATATAACAGAGAAAGTAATAAAACTTTATGATAAAGAATGGAGTAATAAAGAAAAAAAATAAAATAGATGAAATTATCAAAGATCGCTCAATTGCTACAGGCAGAATTGATAGGAGATAAAGATGTAGAGATTACAGGCATTGCCCCTATTGAAAAAGCGATGCCAGGAGAGATTACCTTTATCTCTAACGTAAAATACAAAAAGTATCTTCATACTACTAAGGCTAGTGCAGCTATAGTGCCTTTGGATGTTGTTTCTGCTCCTATTTCTCTAATTAAGACAGAAAATCCTTACTTGGCATATGCTCGGTTAGCAAAAGTTTTTTACAAATGGAATTATGAGTTTAAAGGCATAAGTCCCAAGGCATTTATTGGTCAGAATGTTCAATTGGGAAAAGGAGTGACTGTTTATCCTTTAGCTTACATAGATAATGAAGCACAAATAGGCTCAGGCACTATAATTTTCCCAGGTGTTTATATTGGTCCTAGAGTAAGGATTGGAAGAAAAGCCATTATTTATGCAAATGCCGTTATCTTGGCTGACTGTGAAATAGGGAATAGGGTGATTATCCATAGTGGAGCAGTAATTGGAAGTGATGGTTTTGGGTTTGCTTCAGATAGAGATGGTAAGCATATAAAAATCCCTCAATTGGGCACAGTTCAGATTGAGGATGACGTAGAGATAGGAGCTAATACTACTATTGATAGGGCTGCTTTAGGAAAAACCTTAATTAAGAAAGGGACTAAAATAGACAATTTAGTCCAAATTGCCCATAATGTTCAGATTGGGAAAGATAGTCTTATTATAGCTCAAGTAGGTATTGCTGGAAGTACTAAAATAGGCAATAAAGTTACTTTGGCAGGCCAGGTGGGGGTAGTTGGGCATGTTCATATTGGTAATCAAGCTAAAGTAGGGGCCAAAACAGGTGTGGCTAAATCAATCCCTCCTGCAACTACTGTAGCCTCAGGTGTTCCGGCCATGCCTTATCAAACTTATTTAAAAACCATGGCTGTGTTACCAAAGCTGCCTGAACTTTTGGAGAGAATAAAGCTTTTGGAAAAGGAGTTGTCTACATTAAAAGGTCTAATTGGAGATAAAAATGAAAGATAAAGAATGTGCTTTGGATATTAAAGAAATCCAGAATTTTTTACCCCATCGTTATCCTTTCTTACTGGTAGATAGGATTTTAGAAGTGAAACCTGGGGAAAAAATTATAGGGTTAAAGAATGTTACTTTTAATGAACCTTTTTTTCAAGGACATTTTCCTCAATCTCCAGTAATGCCTGGAGTTTTGGTGATAGAGGCCATGGCTCAGGTAGGTGCTATTTTGGCTTATCATTCTGCTCCTCCTGAAGTTAGAGGAAAACTTATTTATTTCGCAGCCATAGATAAGGCCCGTTTCAGAAAACCAGTAATCCCAGGAGACCAAATTATATTTGAACTGGAGATGATAAGGCAACGGGCAAAGGTATGTAAAATGAAAGGCAGAGCCCTAGTTAATGGGAAAGTAGTCGCTGAAAGCGAGTTAACTGCTGTTTTGGCAGATTAATTTATGAGCAAAATTCACCTTACAGCTATAATAGATAAACAGGCAGAAATTGCTGAGGATGTGACTATTGGTCCTTATTGTGTCATTGGGCCTAAGGTATTTATTGAACAAGAAACAGTGCTTGGTAGTCATGTAGTAATTCATTCTTACACAAAGATTGGGAAGCGATGTAATATATATTCCTTTGCTTCTATTGGAGCCCCTTCTCAAGATTTAAAATATAAGGGGAAAGAAACATGGGTGGAGATTGGCCATGATAACGTTATTAGGGAATATGTAACCATCAATCGGGGCACAGAAGGGGTCACTTTTATAGGGAATCAAAATTACTTTATGGCTTATGCACATATTGCTCATGATTGTAAGATTGGGAATCATGTCATTATGGCCAATGTGGCCACTTTAGGAGGGCATGTAGAAATAGAGGATTATGCTATTATTGGTGGTATTGTGGCCATTCATCAATTTGTAAGAATTGGTGCTTATGCCATTATAGGTGGTGGTTCCTCCACCGTAAAGGACATTCCACCTTATGTGACGGCCTCTGGTATTCGGGCTAAATTATATGGTTTGAATATAGTAGGTTTAAAACGTCAGGGATTTAGTAAAGAAGTGATTAATGCCCTAAAGAAAGCATATAAAATTCTGGTGTGTAAACCCATTACTTTAAAAGAAGCGATTAAACAGGTAAAAGAAGATTCTATTTTTTCTTTTCCAGAAGTAGTGCATTTTGTTGAATTTATAGAACATTCTCAGCGAGGAATTCCAAGAAAATGGGAGAAAAAATAGGTTTAATTGCTGGGAATGGGCAATTTCCTCTTATTTTTGCTCAAGCTGCTATAAAAGAAGGACATCAAGTGATGGCCATCGCCCATAAAGGCGAGACAAAACCAGAATTAGAAAGATATGTAAAAGAAATTCAATGGATTAGGGTAGGGCAATTGGGTAAACTTATCAAATTTTTTCAAAAAGCAGGAGTAAAAAAAGTAGTGTTAGCTGGGGGAATCAAAAAAAGGCGACTTTTTACAGAAATCTTTCCTGATTTTAAGGCCATAAGCCTGCTTAGTCGCTTAAAAAATAAACATGATGATGTAGTCCTAAGAGCCATAGCTGAAGAGTTAGAAAAAGAGGGGTTAAAAATCTATCCTTCTACTTTATACGCTCCTTCATTGCTTGCTCCCGAAGGTTGTCTTACTAAGAGAGTTCCTACTAAAGAAGAAAAAAGAGAAATTGAATTTGGATGGAAAATAGCCCGCGATATTGGCAGGTTAGATATAGGTCAGTGTGTGGTAGTAAAAAGACAAATAGTAGTAGCAGTAGAAGCAGTAGAAGGCACAGATGAAACTATCAGAAGGGGAGGGAAGTTAGCTAAAGAAGGGGCAGTGGTAATAAAAATAAGTAAGCCCCAGCAAGACTTGCGCTTTGATGTGCCAGCAGTTGGAGTGGAGACTATAAATACCATGCAGGAAGTAAAGGCTTCTGCATTGGCCATTGAGGCAGGAAAGACCTTGATGTTTGATAGAGAAAAGATGTTAGATGCCGCAGATAAAGCAGGTATTAGTGTGGTAAGTCTGAGGTGGCCATAATGTCCATTAAAGTTGGTGTAATAGGAGTAGGTTATCTTGGGCAGTATCATGCTGAAAAGTATATGGCATTGTCAGGAGCAGAACTTGTAGGGGTAATGGATATCAATCCCAAAAGGGCAGAAACCATAGCTAAACGTTGTAAATGTGAGGCATTTCCCAAACTAGAGTCCCTTTTAGATAAAGTAGAAGCAGTAAGCATAGTTGTGCCTACTCATGTTCATTTTACTGTGGCTAAAACCTGTCTGGAAACTGGCAAGCATGTGCTTTTAGAAAAACCCATGACTACTTCTTTAGAAGAGGCAGATACCCTCATTGATTTGGCCCATAAAAATAACTTAATCTTTCAAATTGGCCATTTAGAACGTTTCAATCCTGCGGTTATTGCTTTATTTCCTTATTTAGATAATCCCCTTTTTATTGAATCTCACCGCTTGGGACTCTCTTTGGAAAGAGGCACAGATGTAGATGTAATTTTGGATTTGATGATTCATGACTTAGACATTGTTTTAGCTGCTGTGCCTGCTGAGTTGGTGGAGATTCGGGCAGTAGGTGTACCTGTGGTATCAAAAAACATAGATATTGCCAATGTTCGCTTAGAATTTAGTAATGGATGTGTGGCTAATTTAACTGCTAGTCGCATTTCTACAAAGAAGATGCGTAAAATTAGATTTTTTCAAAAAGATGCCTATTTTTCTTTGGATTATGCTCAAAGAGAATTGGTCATTGTTAAAAAAGAGAGCAAAGACCTATTACCATTTTCTCATGAAGTCTTAAGATTTGAAAAAAATGACCCTTTAAAAGAAGAGATTGCCAATTTCATTCAATGTATTAAAGAAAAAAAATCGCCTGTAATATCTGGTGAACACGGGCGATATGTCCTAGCTATTGCTTTAAAAATCAATCAATGTATCCAAAAAATAAGATAAATATGCGTCTTTTTATAGTTACCGGAGAAGCTTCTGGTGACCTTCATGGGGCTAAGTTAATTGAGGCCTTACAAAAAGAAATGCCTGCCATAGAAATTTTGGGGATTGGTGGTCCTCAGATGAGAGAAGCAGGATTGAAATCTATCTATGATGTGGAGAAATTGGGAGTGGTGGGTATTACTGAGGTGCTAGGTCATTTCAAACATATCTGGTTGGCTTGGCAAAGGGCAAAAGAAGTATTATTGAACACTCCAATAGATTTATTTATTCCCATTGATTACCCAGATTTTAATTTGCGATTGGCGGCTATTGCCCAGAAGAAAAAAGTGCCTGTTTTGTATTATATTAGTCCTCAAGTTTGGGCCTGGCGAAAAAATAGGGTAAAAACCATTGCTCGCTTGGTAGATAAAATGGCCGTCATCTTACCTTTTGAAGAAAAATTTTATAAAAAGTATGGAGTGAATGTGGTTTTTGTAGGACATCCCTTATTAGATATAATGCCTTTAGAAGAAACAGAAGAAGAACCAGTTATTGGCCTTTTACCTGGAAGTCGTGTAGGAGAAATAAGGCGTATTCTTCCTATTATGCTTAAAACAGCTTCTTTAATTTATAAAAGGTCTCCTGAATTTAAGTTTATTTTGCCTGTGGCTTCTACCCTTGATATAAACTGGATAGAACAAATTATGGCTTCTAATCAGCCTGATTTTCCTCTCACCATCGTTGAGGATAATGATTATAGCTTGAGACAGCGGTGTTGCTTCTTAATTGTGGCTTCAGGCACAGCTACTTTAGAAACTGCAATTCTTTTAAAACCCTTTGTCATTGTTTACTCTCTTTCACCATGGAGCTATATACTGGGTAAAAAATTGGTGAAGGTGCCTTATATTGGGTTGGTAAATTGGGTAGCAGGTAGAAAGATTATTCCTGAGTTTATCCAACATCAAGCCAGGCCGGAATTGATTGCTCAAAAGATACTAAGTCTTCTTGCCAACTCAGAGAAATTGAGGCAGATTAAAAAAGAATTAAAGCTAGTTCGGGCAAGTTTAGGTAAATCAGGCGTAGCCGGACGGGTAGCTAGAATGGCTAAGGAGATGGTTCAAGGTAATGCAGGTTTATAAAAGACTCTTACATCTAGTAAAACCCTATTTGTCACGGTTGTTTTTAGCTATGTTCTGCATGTTAGTAGTAGCGGGGGCTACAGCGGCTACAGCCTATTTGGTCAAACCAGTCCTGGATAAAATCTTTTTTGAGAAAAACCTCCTTATGCTTAAAATACTTCCCCCACTCATTTTACTCCTTTATGCTGTAAAAGGTGTTTTCTGGTATTTTCAAACCTATCTTATGAACTATGTAGGACAACGGGTGGTTTCTGACTTAAGAGCCAAGCTTTATGCGCATATTATTGATTTACCCCTATCTTATTTCCATAGACATCCTACAGGTGTGTTAATAAGCCGTATAGTCAATGATGTTAATCTCATCCAGGGAGCGGTTTCAGGAGCAGTAACCCGATTTTTATGTGATTCTTTCACCATTTTGGGATTGACCTTTGTAGTATTTTATCGTGATTTTGTTCTGGCCCTTATTACCATGATAGTTTTCCCTATAGCCATTATGCCTGTGATTAAGATTGGTCGTAAACTGAGAAAAATAAGCACCTCTTCACAAATAGAAATGGGTGAACTTTCTGGCCTGATGCAGGAGACCTTTAGTGGGGCGCGGATTGTAAAAGCGTTTGGTATGGAAGACTATGAAAAAGAACGATTTGAGCGTGTCAATAATCGTCTTTTTCGTTGGTACATGCGGGCAGTTAAGATGCGAGGTGTTACTTCTCCTCTCATGGAATTTTTGGGAAGTATTGGCATTGCCACGGTAATTGCCTATGGTGGTTATCAGGTGATAAAGGGTGTCTCTACTCCAGGCAATTTTTTCTCTTTTATTGCCGCGGTGATGATGCTTTACCGGCCTATAAAGGGTTTAAGTAATGTTCATAATACTGTTCAGCAAGGTGTAGCTGCTGCTATTCGTGTATTTGAGGTTTTAGATACTTACTCAGAACACAAAAAAACAGAGGGTATTAAATTACCTAGGTTTTCTCAATCAATCACTTATGAAAATGTTTGGTTTAAATATGACCAGGAACAAAGTTGGGTATTAAAAGATATTAATTTAACCATTAAAAAAGGGGAGAAAGTGGCCTTGGTTGGTCCTAGTGGAGCAGGGAAAACCACCATTGTCCATCTTCTTCCTCGGTTTTATGAGCTTAAAAAAGGCAAGATTATTATAGATGGTTATGATGCCCAAGAAGTTAGTCTAGATTCTTTGCGGGCACAAATTGCCATTGTCAGCCAGGAGATGGTGCTTTTTAACGACACTATCAGGAACAACATTTATTATGGGCGTTTAGATGCCAGTGAAGAGGAAATTATAGCAGCCGCTAAGGCAGCCTATGCTTATGATTTTATTCAAAAGCTTCCAGAGGGATTTGATACTGTTATTGGTGAACGTGGGGTGAGACTCTCTGGGGGCGAACAACAACGAATTTGTATTGCTAGAGCTATTTTAAAAAATGCCCCTATCTTGATTTTGGATGAAGCTACTTCATTTTTAGATACAGAATCAGAAATGATAGTGCAAAAAGCCATGGAGAATCTATTAAAGGAACGCACTGCCTTGATAATTGCCCATCGCCTTTCTACCATCAGGAAAGCAGATAAGATTGTAGTCCTCCACAATGGCCAGATTGTTGAACAAGGGAGTCATGAGGAACTTTTAGGTAAAGGGGGGCTTTATCAAAGATTATATGAAATTCAATTCAAAGGGAAAGAAAGGGCAGATTTAGAGAGCATTGCTGACAAAGTTCAAATAAAAGCTATATGAAAAAACCATTTTTTTCTACTAAGTCGCCATCAGAAGTCTTTGAGTTATTTCCCCATTTTCCTTTGGTAGATAAAGAAAAAATTCCTTTAGAAGAAGCTAAAGGGAGGGTTCTAGCAGAAGATATAACTGCAAATGAAAATTTGCCTGGTTTTGAACGGGCCACTATGGATGGGTATGCTTTAAAGGCAGAAGATACCTTTGGTGCTTCTGAGGCCTCTCCGATTTGGTTAAACATAATTGGTGAAGTAAAAATGGGAAAAGTAACGGATTTGGTGGTAAAAAGGGGTGAAGCAGTCAAAATTGCTACCGGTGCAATGTTGCCCCAAGGAGCTAATGCCGTAATTATGGTAGAGTATACCCATATGGTAGATGAGAATACTATTGAGGTTTTTAAGCCTCTGGCCCCTTTAGAAAATGTTATCCGAGCAGATGAAGATTTTGCTAAAGGTGAACTGGTTTTGTCTTCAGGTCATAGATTACGCCCTCAAGACATAGGTGTTTTGGCCGCTTTAGGTAAAGCTCATGTTCAGGTATTTAAACAGCCCTCTGTAGCCATTATTTCTACAGGAGATGAAATAATTCCTATCACTGAGAAACCGCAACCAGGACAGGTTCGGGATGTCAATTCCTACACCCTTTATGCCTTGGTAAGAGAGGGTGGAGGAATTCCATGGCTGATGGGCATTGTGAAGGATGACTTAAATGACCTTAAAAAAGTCTGTAAATATGCCCTTGATAAATCAGATGTAGTCTTAATCTCTGGGGGAAGTTCTATTGGTATGCGTGATTTTACCTTAGAAGTCATTAACTCCTTTCCAGAAAGTCAGATTCTCTTTCATGGAGTGGCAATAAGTCCTGGTAAGCCTACTATTTTGGCCAAAATAGGCAAAAAGGCAGTTTGGGGTCTTCCAGGCCAAGTTACCTCAGCGATTATTGTGTTTTGGGTGTTTATTAAGAAATTTATTCAATGGATTGGAGGAGAAAGAGAGGCCCATTTAAAGACCTTTAACACTATGCACGCTCGAATGAGAGTTAATGTTCCTTCTGTTCAAGGCAGGGAGGATTATCTAAGGGTAAAACTTGTAGAGGAAAATGGCCAATTATGGGCTGAGCCTATTTGGGGTAAATCCGGGTTGATTAACACCTTGGTTAAAGCAAATGGTTTAGTAAAAATTGATTTAAATACAGAAGGATTAGATAAAGAAGAAATAGTGGAAGTAATTTTAATTTAGGAAAGAACTTATTGAACTATAGAAACCTTGGCAGGAATGCAAAGAAGACTTATAAAAGATTAAAGATATTTTGAAAAAAATTTTAAAAATGATATTAAGAGGTGAACAATGAGATGGATATGGGGAGGGATAGGGAGTACTATTGTGAAAAAAATAAAAGAATATTTTAATGAAGATGTAGAAATTATAACAATTATTTAAAGGCGGATATCCTTGGTTAATTACAAAATTTTATTAGAATTTTAACAAGGAGGGGAATAATGCCCAAAGTTTTGGTTGTAGATGACGAAGAGCATATTAGAATGCTCTATGAGGAGGAATTAAAATCAGAGGGGTACGAAGTAGTAACTGTAGCTACAGGACGAGGAATATTGGATTTGATAGAAAAAGAAAAACCCGATATTATCATTCTAGATATCAAAATGGTAGATTGTAATGGCCTGGATGTATTACAACAAGTGCGCAATAAATATTACAATCTTCCGGTAATTCTTTCTACTGCTTACGAAACTTATAAAAGTGACATTAAGTCTATGGCTGCTGATGCTTATGTAGTAAAGTCCTTTGATTTAACCGAACTTAAAAAGAAGATAAAGCAGTGTCTTGAGGCCAAAACCTTAGAAAAATGATTAAGACTTGCCTCCGGGAGGAGCTAGAGAGAAAGGAAAAAAGTTTCCTTTCTCTCTATGCTACTTTAAGTGCTGAAACCAAAGGGCGATTGCGAGCAGAGCCTGAATGTCCCTTACGCATGTCTTTTCAAAGGGACCGAGACAGAATTATTCATTCTAAAGCTTTTAGGAGACTCAAGCATAAAACTCAGGTTTTTCTTTCTCCTACAGGTGACCATTATCGCACTCGCTTGACTCATACTTTAGAAGTAGCCCAGATTGCCCGAACTATTGCCCGTGCATTAGCTCTAAATGAAGACCTGACTGAAGCCATTGCCTTGGGTCATGATTTAGGACATACTCCCTTTGGTCATGCAGGAGAAGAAGTTCTTAATGAGATTGTTTCAGGAGGATTTGCCCATAATGAACAAAGTCTTAGGACAGTTGATATATTAGAAAAAAACGGGCAAGGGTTAAATCTTACTTATGAAGTAAGGGATGGCATCTTGAAGCATTCAAAGGGACGTGGTGAAATCATTCCTACCAAAGAGGAAAATAAGGCTTCTACCTTAGAAGGTCAAATAGTGAGGGTAGCTGATATAATTGCCTATATCAGTCATGATGTAGAAGATGCTATAAGAGGAGGGGTTATAAAAGAAGAGGATATTCCAGAAAAATGTAAAAAGAAGTTGGGGATTACACACTCATCTCGTATAAATACTATGGTTTCTAATCTAGTTGTGGAAACAATGAAACATAACATGTGTCTTACTCTTTCAGAAGATATTTTAAATACTATGGAAATATTGAGAGAGTTCTTATTTGAATGTGTATATTTTAATCCATTAGTGCAAAAAGACTTCCAAAAGGCAAAGAGAATCGTAGCTGAACTTTATTTTAAGTTTCTGGAAGACGAAACTCTTTTTCTTCAAGAGACAGGTTTTACCTCATTTTATGATACAAAAGAACGGATGGTATGTGATTTCATTGCTGGGATGACAGATAGATACGCCCTTAATCTTTATCAGCGTCTTTTCTTACCCAAACGTTGGATGGTAATTTAATAGTGACAAGTCCTGCATTCTTTGTTATATTTCCATTTATGAAAAAATTTATTTTTTCATTAGTATTGTTTTTCTCCCTTTGTTTCCCTATTTGGGGAGAAAACATAGATATAATCTATCAAAATAATCTTTTCAGTGAAGATAGGAGTTTTCACTTACCAGAATCACAGGATACAAAAAACTCTGCCCATGGAGAAAAAAGTCAAGCCGATATTGAAAGAAAAATTAATCTTTTGGGAGTGATAATTATTGGTAATATCAAGAAAGCAATTGTGCGTTTAAGTCCATCATTTATGACCACCAGGGAAAGGGGTAAAAATATCCTTACTGTTGAAGTGGGAGATAAAATAGACAATTTTTTGATAAAAGAAATAGGAGATGGAAATCTCACTTTGGCACAAGGAGGGAGAGTTTATACTATTCCTTTAACGAAAACACCGGTAAAGCCATTACCTATCAAAAAAATACATAAATTATCAACTCCACTCTCAAAAAAATCTGAAAAGAAAACAAGGGAAATTCAAAAACTTATAAAAGAAAGAATGAGAAAAATTAAAAGATAAAAACAAAGGGGAGCAGGACAAACTGACCGCAACCATATACAAACATCGGAAATTCTTCGCCAAAAATTGTGAGGTGATAGAATGGTAGAAGAATATTCAGATGAAAAACTGGAAGAAATCCTTGATAGGGTCTATGAATGGGGCGTTGAGTTTTCCAGAAGCAAGTATTTTGAAGAATTGACTGAGGAACAGAAACAGGAGTCAGAATTTGTGGTCATGTCTTTTACAGAATACATGTATTCCTACCACGGATTATCTCCTGAAGAATGGGATGAAGACGGACTTAAAGAATGCTGTTTATACACACTACCAAGAAAGGTTACTGCAGATGAATCTTATTTTGAGTCCATAGCACCAGTGTTATCCGTATTCTTTGCTTTTCTAAGCGAAAAGAACTTGTTGAAAAACGCCTCAAAGCTTATAAAAAGGTTATAAAAAAATTGATAAGCAGATTGTAAGAAGTGCAAGAGATCCAAGAAATTGGGAGATAGCAAAATCAATTGCCATGGCTGCAAAGGATGCGGGAGTTGATATAACCAATGAGAAAGAGATGCGGAAATTCATAGCGCTTTATAACATGCAACAACTTGCAAAGTTAGAAAGAGATAAAAGTAAAACCTCCCAAACCAAATCTAAAGAAGAAATGATCCTTGCCCCTGCGGTAGCGGTAAGAAGTATAAGAAATGCTGTGGTCGATGATATAGTCATAAATTCTAAAATCAGGCTCGGAACATCCGATAACAGAGCATATCCGACTTCGCTAACGCTCCATCCAAATTCCTCGCTTCGCTTGGAACTTCAGATACGCTCGGACCGTCAGGCGACATCCTTTAAATAGGAAAAGACAGATGAAATAGCAAGGAGGTGAAAATAAAATCATGTATGAGAAGGAAATCAAGCTGAAAATAAGGGAACTTCCTGAGGATTTAAGGAGAGAGGTTTTAGATTATATAGAGTTCTTGCTGAGGAAATACAAGAGTGGAGAAATCGAGGCAAGAAAATTTAAGTTTGACTGGGAAGGTGGGTTATCAGAGATACGAGAGAAATTTTCTTCTGTTGAGTTGCAACATAAAGCTCTGGAGTGGAGATAATGTTTTTAGTGGATACAAATGTATTTTTGGAGATCCTCCTCAAGCGGGATAAGAAAGAAGATTGCAAGAAGTTCTTGGATAATAGTATTGGGAATCTCAATATAACAGATTTTTCCTTACACTCCATTGGTGTAATCCTTTTCAGATATGGCAAAGAGGAGGTTTTTCGGAAATTTGTTGAAGATATTATGCCCAACATCAAACCCCTTTCATTACCAATGGAACTGTATAGAGAAGTTGTAAACGTCAGAAAAAGCCTGAATTTAGATTTTGATGACGCTTATCAGTATAGCGTGGCTAAATATTATGGATTGAAAGTTGTTACAATGGACAGGGATTTTGAGAGGATAAAGGATTTAAAGATTCTATTTTTATAAGACGTCGCCTAACAGGAGGATATGTGGCTTCGCCTTCGGCTGCGCCCAAATTTGCTCCGCTCACGCTCCGCAAATTTCACATATCCCCGAAACGTCAGAGTGTGTAAAAAGTCAAAAAGTCTAATTAAGGGTCGCAAAAAGTGGGAGAAAGAGGTAAAATACTGATAGAAAGTGGTTTAGTAAACCCAATTTGTAATCAAATAATGTGGAATAATGGAAAGGTAAAATTTTAAAAATACTTGTCACACAATCTGACGTCAGGCGAAATTTCTTAATAATTGTAATCAAATTTATTATTAGTAGAAGGAGGCGGTAACAATGGAAATGAAAGTGAAGGATTTAACGGTTGGAGAATTGAAGTCTTTGATATCAGATACAATCAAAGAAAGTCTTGAAGATTTAGTTGAGGATATAGTGGCACTTTCAAGTGAGGAGTATCTACGCTCAATTGAAGAAGCGAGAACTGATTATAAAAAGGGTAGAATAAAATATCTTGAGGAAATCTCTGATGTATAGGGTAATATTCACCCAAAGAGCACTGAAAGACTGGAAAAACCTTGATAAAGAGACCCAAGATAGAATTGCTATGAAACTAAAGGAATTTGCTAAAGAACCTTTTAGATATGCTAGAAAATTGATACACCCTAAAATAGGAACCTACAGATTCAGAATAGGTGATTATAGGGTCATATTTGATATTGATGATGATAACATAGTGATATTAAGAATTGGTCACAGAAAGAGCATTTACAAGTGATAAAAACTTCGCCTAACAGAGCGTATCTGGCTTCGGCTATCGCTTACGCCAAAATTCCCCTCTGGAGAACTTCAGATACCCTCAGAACGTCAGGCTGTGTAAAAAGTCAAAAATCTGATTAAAGGTCGCAAAAAGTGGGAGAAAGAGCTAAAATACTGATAAAAAGTGGTTTAGTAAACCCAATTTGTAATCAAATAATGTGGAATAGTGGAAAAATAAAAATTCAAAGTTAGTTATCACACAATCTGGCGTTAGATGAAATGGCAGCTCGAATTAGAGAAGGAATAAATATGGGATGTAAGAGTTCAACTCAAAAAGAGATAAAATCGAAAATCAATGAAGTTAAGTTTCATCCTGATAATTTGGTAGAAACTGGGATGATTCAATACTTTTATCATTCTCCATCTTCAAAATTACCTATTCGCGATGTTTTAAATGAACTAAAGCAAGGTCATAAAACAGAACCTCACATTGAGATTGGTGCTGAGAATTTTTTAAATCCTTGTTATCAACCTAACATTAAAAAATTTGCCCATAGTAAAGATAAGTATCTATTTCTAATAACAACTTGTAGAAATAAAGAGATAAACGAAGTATTTGGTAAAAATAAGACGAACCAATTTATTGTTGGCTATATTATCAAAAATAGAATTCTTAAGATAGATGAAAAACGATATTGCATAAAGGGACAAACATTTATTTATTCCTTTCATGACTCTATTTCAGTTAAAGACCTATTTGGTAAAAATTTTGCTCAAAGTGAGAATAAAGGAAAGAATTTATCATTAATGCGTGATGTTTTTATAGACAATCAAAAAACAAGTGACATATTGATACATTTCAAAAATAGAACAAATATTTTAAAGAAGTGCATAAAAGAGATTATAGAATTAGATCAAAGGAACCCAAATGATAAAAAAACGTGTAGAGTATTGAGAGGATTGGAATGCGACTTCAAGGAAGAATGTATGAGATGGAAAGTTTAATAAAAATGCTGCCACTTCTGATAACACAGCATATACGCTACGGGCTTACGCCCTTGCCCTTTGGGACATTGCTCCCTTCAGTCGCAACGTCGTATATGCTGGGACCGTTATCTGAAATCGTGGACTTCGAGTAAAGAAGTATAAGGTGAAAAGCATGACGGATATTATATTGACTCTGATAGGTTCCGTGATTGGTGGCATATTAGCATCTTTAATAGCGATCTTTATTTGGGAGTGGTATAGACGGCCAAAATTGGCTATTGAAATTCCTGATAAAATACTAGGGAAAGAACCTGCAATTCAGCAATTAAATCAAATTTCTAGAGCATTTTATCATTTAAGGGTTATAAATATGGGGAAGACCCCTGTTTATAATTGTAGGATAACAATAAGATTTAAGGAAATTAATACTGGGAAACAATTATTTGAAGTAAATGGAAAATGGGATAGAGGGCCACAGCCCCTATTGTACGCACCTGTTCCTAAACGAATACTACCCAATGGAGAGATTGAAACAGTTATCGCTGAATTTCCACATGATTTTCTAGTGCCGTTTGCAGAGGTGATAGATCTTCATCCCAAGATGCCAGAGAGTTTCTGTGTTATCGTTAAGTCTGAGAATGAAGAAGAATGTTATGGATTTAGCTCATGGAGTTATCTTAAGGGTAGAAGTCATAAAGTAGATGAATGGAAATTGAATATTGGTAAGTACATTATGGAAATTGAACTAACTTATTCAGGTAAAAAGTTTCATGATAAGTTTCTTCTGATAAATCCCTCTAGAAATATTAAAGATGTAGAAATAAGGAGGTATGATGCTAATAAAAAATAACCCTTCGTCCCCGGCTCTCCGCTTCGGTGCTATCACACTCGGACAACAGGCGGGTATCTGGCTACGCCCAAATCCCGCAAAGCGGGACTTCACATACCCCCAACCCGTCAGCTTGTGTGAAAACCCTTTAAAAAATAATAAAATATTGATATTATTTTGGCAAGAAAAAAATGATAAGAGGGAAAAAAGTTATCACGGATTTTGGGTCGTCTAAATCTATTCAGCTAAGGACTTAAAAATGAGGAAATTCCCAATAGTCTTGTCTTGCTGTCTTTGATGTTTTATTATGCATATAAAATTTATAGTGGGAGGTTTTGATGAAGAAGAAAGAACGGGGTTTTACTCTTATTGAACTTCTTATTGTTATGATTATTCTTGGATTATTAGCAGCTTTAGTGGGCCCTCGTTTATTCAAAAAGGTAGGAAAGGCAAAACAACAGGCTGCCAAGACACAAATAGAGTTATTGGGTTCGGCTTTAGATACATTTAGACTGGATGTAGGAAGGTATCCTACTACAGAAGAGGGTTTAGAAGTCCTTATTAAAGACCCAGGTATAGATAAATGGGATGGGCCCTATTTGAAAAAGAATAAAATACCTCTTGACCCTTGGGGACGTCCTTATGAATATAAATGTCCAGGAGAACATAGTGAATACGACCTTTATTCTTTAGGGGCTGATGGTCAAATAGGAGGAGAAGGAGAAAATAGAGATATAGTCAGTTGGGAGTAGAAATTTATTAGATGCCTTTTAATACACATTTTTCACATAGTGGTTTGGGGCGGCAGTAATTTTTTCCTAAACACACAAAGAGGGCATGATATTCATTAAATAGCTGTATATCTAGGGGTAAATGCTTCATAAAAAAACTACGGATTTCTTCATAGTCTGCTTCTTCAAAGATGAGATGATGACGACATAGGACTCTTTTTGTATAAGTATCTACCACAAATGTTGGTTTATTACCTGCATATAATAATATACTATCTGCTGTTTCTGGACCAATGCCTGTCACTTTAAGGAGTTTTTGTCTAAGGTTTTCTGTTTCTTCGGCAAACATTTTTGTTAAATCTCCATTATATTCATCAAATAGAAAACAAAGGAAACTTTTTAGCCTTTTGGCCTTGACATTGAAAAAACCAGCAGGACGGATTAATTCAACTAAATAGGGATAGGGCAAATCATAAAGCGCCTTAGGGGTTAATAAATTAGCCTTTTTAAGATTGGCAATGGCTTTTTCCACATTTCTCCAGGCAGTATTTTGAGTTAAAATGGCACCTACAGCTATTTCAAAAGGGCCTTCCCCAGGCCACCAATGTTGAGGTCCGAATTTATGGTAAAGAATCCTATAAATCTCTAACAATTTCTCTCCAATAGGGCTAAAATGCTCTTTTAGGTGTATTTCTTTATCCATTCTTTAGCCTTTTCTCGGGTTTGCCTGTCAATAGTAAATATTGTTTCTAAATCCACTTCCTTAATAGGGGTATGTAACTTCATAATATTTTCAATTAACAGTGGTATATCTGTAAATTTTATCTGTTTTTTTAAAAAAGCCTTTATAGCTACCTCATTAGCTGCATTAAGCACCACAGGCATACTTCCACCTATTTTGGCACTTTCAAAGGCCAGGGTTAAACAGGGAAATCTTTTAAAATCAGGAGGGAAAAAGGTAAGAGGCATTTTAGTCAAGTCTAAAGGTTTAAGAGGAAAGGATAGCCTTTGGGGATAATTTAGGGCATAGGAAATAGCCAATCGCATATCCGCTGGCCCTAAATGCGCTAACATTACCCCATCTTCTAATTCAATGAGAGAATGGACAATACTTTGGGGATGAATAAGTATTTTTATCTTATCTAACCCTACCTCAAACAGCCACATGGCCTCAATTATCTCCAGACCTTTATTCATTAAAGTAGCGGAATCAACGCTTATTTTGGCGCCCATAGCCCAGCGGGGGTGTTTGATGGCCTGTTCAGGGGTAACATTAGATAAATCAGAGGGGTCTGTTTCCCAAAATGGCCCTCCAGAAGCGGTTAAGATGATACGTTTTAAGTAATTTTTATTTTCTTCACAAAGAAGCTGAAAAATGGCACTATGTTCACTATCTACTGGGAGTATCTGATTTTTCTTCTTAATGGCCTTTTTAATCAAGCTTCCTCCAGTAACTAGGGCCTCCTTATTAGCCAAGGCCACGGTCTTATTAGCTTCTAAGGCTGCTAAAGTAGGTCTTAAACCACTGATGCCTAACATGGCTACTAAGACAATGTCTGCTTTAGGATAACTGGCACATATCTCATACCCTTCTGGACCATAAAGTATTTTGAGATTATTAAGGGCAGTTAAACCTTCTTTTAATATCTGGGCATTTTTTTTATCTAGGACACAGGCTATTTCTGGTTTAAATTTTATAATTTGTTGTTTTAATAAGCTCACATTTTGACCGGCCCCTAGGGCAACTACCTTAAAGCGGTCTTTAAAGTGATTGACTACTTCTAAGGTCTGCTTGCCAATAGAACCGGTAGAACCTAAGATAGATAGATATTTCATTTAAGCCACCATTGCCAACAATAATAACTCAGGGGTAAAGCAAATAACACCCCATCAATTCTATCCAGGATGCCACCATGTCCTGGTAAGAGTCCTCCGCTGTCTTTAACCCCGGCTTGACGTTTAAGTGCAGATTCGAAAAAATCACCTATTTGGGAGACTATTGCCAAGGCGAGACTCAAACCTAATATTTTAAAAAATCCAACAGGTAACCAGATGGCTGAGACTCCACCTAAAATTAAGGCACTGAGGCTTCCCCCTATTAAACCCTCCCAAGATTTTTTAGGGCTTACTGCAGGATAGAGCTTGTGTTTACCCAACTTACGGCCTGTATAAAATGCCCCGGTATCTACAGCAAAAGTCATAAAAAGTGTCCAAAGTAATAAAATACGGCCTTGGGGTAGGGTAGTAAAAGAAAGGGCATGTCCTAGAAAAACATTGGGATAAAATAGACCCAAACTCATTGCAGGTAAAAAAGAGGTAAGCTTTGGTTGATGACCATAGGCCCAAATAAAATAGAGGGCCAAAAAGAAAAAAGCCAGAGTTATTCCTAATAAAGGATAGTGAGCGGCAAATCCTATAAGAATTAAAAGATTAAGAAATGCCTGAAAAATGTTTAAACTAGTTAAATTATGCAAATCCCACAGTCTTCCAAATTCCAAACAGCCTAATATGCCTATCAAAAAAGCAAATAGGCAAAATATAAAAAAAGGTGCTTTAAGGACAATCCAAATAACAACTGGTAAGGCAACAATAGCAGTTAAAATACGTTTTTTATGAGTTTGATTTTTCATTTTCTTTAGAGTTTAATTACACATAAACCTTGGATTAGGCAAGGTGTTAGTAAAAGAGAAATAAATTTATAGACCCAGGGAAAAAAATTACCCAAATGGCACCTAGGGCTAAAAAAGGGCCAAAAGGAATGGGGAAATTACGGTCTTTTCCTTGGAACAATATCCATAAAATGCCAATTATACTTCCCATCACAGAGGCACTAAAAAGGACAAAGGGTATGGCCCTCCAACCTAAAAAAGCACCAATCATGGCTAAAAGTTTTATATCTCCTCCTCCCATGCCCTCCTTTTTTCTAATAAAGTAATATCCATAAGCTACTATAAATAGAAATCCCCCACCCAACAGAGCACCACAAACGCTATCTTTAAAGGACAAATAGGGTAAGCAGAAACTGGCCATAAGACCACCAAAGATACCCGGGACAGAAATCACATCCGGGATAATTTGCCACTTTAAGTCAATAAAGGAGATAACAATCAGGGCATAAATAAAAAAAAGGTATATTATGCCTGTGAGCGAAAAACCATAATCAAAATAGATAAAAAAAGTAAAAAGGCCAGTTATAAACTCTACTAAGGGATATTGCCCAGAAATGGGTTTTTGGCAATAGCGGCATTTCCCTTTAAGGAGAGCAAAACTTAACAAAGGGATGTTGTCATACCATTTAATAGGGGTATGACAGTGAGGACAATGGGAGCCAGGAGAAATGATAGATTTTTTTTCAGGTAATCGGTAAATACAGACATTTAAAAAACTGCCTACTACTGTGCCTAATAAAAAAGCCAGGATACTAAGAGCAATTTCCATAATCAGGCCGCTTTTTTGATTTTATGAAGATATACTTGTAAGAGGGTAATGGCTGCTGGAGTTACCCCGGGGACCCGGGCAGCCTGTCCTAAAGAAGCAGGCCGCAATCTGGATAACTTTTCTTTTATTTCGTTGGATAGACCAGGGATGGAATAATAATCTGTCTCTGGAGGTAACTTCATGTTCTCCCACTTTTTGAACTTGGCTACCTGCTCAGCTTGGCGTTTGATATAACCTTCGTATTTCACTTGAAAACTCACTTCTTCTATCACCGCCTGAGATAGGTTTTTAAACTCTTCATTAAATATAAAAAGTTTACTAAACTCTACTTCAGGTCGCCTCAAGATGTCTTTTAATCGCACCGGATTTTTAATGGGAGTAGTGCCTATTTTTTTCAAGACCTTGTTTATATGGGCCGTAGGATTTAATTTGATTTCTTCAAGTAATTTTAATGTTTTTTCAATGGCTTTTTTCTTCTCTAAAAACTTTTGGTAAGTTCCCTCGTCTATCAAACCCAATTCATATCCCAAGGGCATAAGACGTAAATCGGCATTATCCTCTCTCAATAACAACCGATATTCCGCCCTAGAAGTAAACATTCGATAAGGTTCATTTGTGCCCTTAGTAATGAGGTCATCTATCAGCACCCCAATATAAGCCTGAGAACGGTCTAAAATAAGGGGGTCTTCACCTCGGATATATTTAACTGCATTGATACCAGCCATTATACCTTGTGCTGCTGCCTCTTCATAACCCGAAGTTCCATTAATCTGACCTGCAAAAAATAAGCCTTTAATTAACTTGGTTTCAAGGGAGGGTTTTAATTGAGTAGGATTAGCAAAGTCATATTCAATGGCATAGCCAGGACGGACAATTTCTACCTTTTCCAGTCCTTTAATGCTTCTTAACATTTTTAGCTGAACATCTATGGGCAAACTAGTAAATGTTCCGTTTGGATAAACTTCGGTGGTATTTAGTCCCTCGGGTTCTAAAAATATTTGATGCCTTTCCTTTTCAGGGAACTTTATGATTTTCTCTTCAATAGAAGGGCAATATCTAGGTGACTTTCCAGAAACTTTACCTGAGATAAGAGGAGCATATTTTATATTTTTTCGGATTATTTCATGAGTCTCAGAGTTAGTATAAGTAAGATAACAAGGGATTTGCGGGCGGTCTATTTTTTCTGTAGAAAATGAAAATGGATGAGGGGGTTCGTCTCCATATTGAGGTTCTAATTTACTAAAATCAATGGTTTTTCCATCTAACCTAGGGCAAGTGCATGTATTAAAACGGATAATTTCAAATCCAAGCCTTTTTAGACATATAGATAATTTGTTAGAAGGAAGGTCTCCCATTCTTCCCCCAGGAAAATTATTAAGACCTATATGAATTAATCCTTTAAGAAATGTCCCTGGGGTGAGTATTACAGTTTTTCCTAGAAATATTTCAGAAGTACTGGTTTTTATCCCCTTAACCTCTTTATTTTCTGTTATAATTTCATCCACTATTGCTTGTTTTATAAATAAATTTGGTTGTTTTTCCAAAACAAACTTCATTTGTAAACGATAAAGTTCTCTATCTGCCTGAGCCCTAGATGACCACACCGCCGGTCCTTTTTGAGTATTTAAACGTCTAAATTGAATGCCAGTAGCATCAATATTTTTGGCCATTTCTCCCCCTAACGCATCTATTTCCTTTACCAGATGCCCTTTGGCCAATCCCCCAATAGCTGGATTACAAGACATATGAGCAATCCTATCTACATTAGTCGTGATTAAGAGTACAGCACAACCCATGCGTGCAGCCGCTAACGCCGCTTCACACCCAGCATGCCCTGCTCCAACTACAATAACATCAAACATTTCTGGATAAATAAGCATAACCTAATTTTAAACTTTTTAGTCTAGGTGTCAATGAAGTTTAGGTTTTCCCAGTATATAGTCCTTCTCCTTGATGTAAAGAAAAGGGTTTATACCATTTTTTTCTGCTGAAAGGCTAGGATTTATCTGCAAAAAAGGCTACTTTTTCAACAGCCTGACAAGATTTGCCCCCTTATTGACCATTCAAACATGTCAAGGTAATATTGGTTAAGCCTTATCCAATGAAAGTAACAATTTTTAAAAGACTTGTTATTAGTTATTTGGTAATTATTTTGTTGATTATTTTTCTGGGGGTTTATACTACTTTGAGACTAAATCGGCTTAATCAGATTATCAATTATATAATTTCTGTAGATACCGCTACAGTAAAAGTTGTAGGAGAACTGACTGATACAATATTTACACAGGTAGGATATGAAGAAAAATATTTAATTTCCAAAGACCAGGATTTCTATCAGCGTTTTTGGGAAATCGGAGATTATGTTAAAAAAAATATAAAGAAACTAGAAGAAATATCTGATACAGTTGAAAAGAAAAATCTGATTAAGAAAATTAAAAAAGCACACGAGTCTTATATTTCATTATTTGAAAAAAAGGTTTTTTCTGCTGTGCAAAATACAAGTGATAAAGCTTATAGGGAATATAAGCAAAAAAAACAAAACATAATTAATGAAATAAGCCAAAATTTGAGAGAAATAGCTGAGATAGCTAAATTGGATAGGGACAAAAAAATGGAGATGGCTAGCGCTATAAGTCTCCAGGTTATTAAAGTAACAACAATTACAGCCGGTATTGCTATAATGATGGTAGTTTTGATTTCGTTTTTAAATACAAGAAATATAAACCGTCCTATTCTTCTTTTGCAGGAAAAAACAAAGCAAGTAGCTAAAGGCAAATTTGGCCCACCTGTGTATATTTCATCTCCGCCTGAAATTAAGGAATTGGCAAATGCATTTAATACTATGTGTGAACGACTAAAAGAATTGGATGAGATGAAAATAGATTTTATCAGCCATTTGTCTCATGAGTTGCGGACTCCATTGACAGCTATAAAGGAAGCTTCTAGTATGCTACTTGAAGGTGTTTTTACAGATATGCCGGAAAAACAATATGAGCTTTTCTCAATTATAAAAGAAGAGTGTGAAAGATTGATAAACGGAGTCAATAGAATTCTTGATCTTTCTCGTATGGAAGCAGGGATGATGAGTTACAAGTTCAGAACCTTTAGTCTCTTTCCAATCATTGAAAAAAGTACTTTAAAGTTGACACCTCTTGCTCAAAGAAAAAAAATTAAGATTGAAATGAATATAGAGGATAATCTTCCTTTAGTGAGAATAGATGAAGAAAGAATAACTCAAGTAATAGAAAACTTATTAAGTAATGCAATAAAATTTACAGCAGATGGAGGTAAAATTTCCATCTCTGCAAACAAGAATGAGGGTAATATGATAACAGTATCTGTGACAGATACCGGTTGTGGCATTCCCCAGGAAGAACTAGAGAAGGTTTTTGAGAAATTTAAACGAATAGAGAGCGGATGGGTGGCGGTAAGAGGGACAGGACTTGGTCTTTCTATCGCTAAACACATCATAACCGCTCATGGGGGGCAAATATGGGTGGAAAGCGAACCAGGAAAGGGAAGCACCTTTTATTTTACTTTACCTGTATCATAATAGTGTCTTTCCTTTTTGGTGAAGGATGTATTCCTCAAAAAAGGTATCAAGATAAACAACAAGAACAAATACAACAGTCATTAATGCAGGCAAAAAATCTTATGAAAAAGGGAAATTATAAAGTTGCACTAAAAAAGTACCAAGAAATAGCAAAATTATTTCCTCAGATAGAGGATAAAGCACTCTATGAGATAGGATTGATTTATGCACATCCTAAAAACCCAGATAAAAATTTTGAGGAGTCTTTAAAGTATTTTCAAAAACTTGTAAGAGAATTCCCTAAAAGCAATTTAAGAAATCAGGCCGAGGTATGGATTCTTATTTTGCAAGGCATTAAAGAAAAAGAAAAGGCAATTAAGGCACTAAAAGAAAAAATTTCTGTTTTACAGAAAGAAAATAAGATAAAAAGTAAAAAAATAAATGACTTGGAAAAACAGATAGAAAAATTAAAGGAAATAGATTTAACTATTGAAGAAAAAAAGAGAGAATCTCTACCTTAATGGTTGAGGTTAAAAAATGGATAAAATATTAGTAGTAGATGATGATTTAAATATTCTTAGAGTTTTAAAAATGAGGTTAGAAGCAGAAGGCTATTTGGTTACCACTGTAGCTGAAGCCCATGAGGCAATAGAGATTGGAAAAGAAGAAGATTTTGATTTAGCAATAGTTGACCTTAAGCTTACCAAACAGAATGGAATTGAACTTATGGAAGATCTGCGTCAAATCAATTCAGAGATGCCTGTAATTATTCTTACTGCCTATGGCACGATTGAAAGTGCTGTAGAGGCTATGAGAAAAGGAGCTTATAGTTACTTGACTAAGCCTTTTGAACATCGTGAACTTCTTTTACAGATAAAAAATGGGATTGAAAAGTACCGACTTTCAAAAGAAGTAAAAAGACTTAGAGGTATTGTAAGAGAAAGATATAAGTTTGAAAATATCATCGGTGAAAGCGAAAAGATGAAAAAAGTGCTGGAGTTAGTATCACGGGCAGCAGAAACAGATTCTAATGTTTATATTCAAGGAGAAAGTGGGACAGGAAAGGAATTGATTGCTAAGGCATTACATTTAGCAAGTACAAGAAAAAATGGGCCATTTGTGGCTATAAACTGTGCAACTATCCCTGAGACATTATTAGAAAGTGAGTTATTTGGTTTTAAAAAAGGGGCATTTACAGGTGCTTTTTACACCAAAAAAGGACTTTTTGCTCAAGCTGACGGTGGTTCTATCCTCTTGGATGAAATATCAGAAATTCCTTTATCAATGCAGGCAAAATTGTTACGAGTGATAGAAGAAAAGGAATTTTATCCCATAGGTTCAGAAAAAACCACAAAGGTAAATGTAAGGATAATAGCTGCTTCAAACAAAGACCTTGAAAAAGAAGTGAAGAAAGGTAATTTTCGCAATGACCTTTTCTATCGTATTCATGTCATTCCTTTCAAGTTACCTCCTTTAAGGGAAAGGAAAGAAGACATCCCTCTTTTAGCAGATTACTTCTTAAGAAAATTTTCAAAGAAGATGAAAAAGGAAATAAAGGGTTTTTCACCAGATGCACTCAAAAAAATGATGCTTTATTCCTGGCCGGGCAATGTTAGAGAGTTAGAAAATGTTATAGAATGTGCAGTGGCTATGTCCACACAGGATATAATTAGTGGAGATTTGATCTTCCCAACACAGGCAATAAAAGAAAGTATTTTGAAACCACTAAAAAAAGCAAAAGTTGAATTTGAAAAGAGATATATTATTCAACTTATGGAACTTACACAAGGAAATGTGACACAAGCAGCTAAGTTAGCTGGAAAATATAGGGCAGACCTTTATAAACTTTTAGAAAAATATAACATAAATCCAGAAAATTTTAGGAAAAAGTAGCATTTTTGGTGCCGAAGGCGGGACTCGAACCCGCACGGACTCAACGTCCACTGCCCCCTCAAGACAGCGTGTCTGCCAATTCCACCACTTCGGCCTTAATTATTTTTTATCTGATTTATTTTTCTCCGTCAAGCCCTTTGGTAATGGACTTTGCTTGGTATTTTGGGGTATTTGTTTTTCAGTAGTAGTTACAGGTGCTTTTTTTATTTCCGTTTCCACTTTCTTATGGGATGCCATATATGTCAATGAAATGGAAGTCAGAAAGAAAAGGATTGCTAAGACAGTAGTAACTTTATTCAATAAATTTAGGGAACCCCCAGGGCCAAACAGAGTCTGACTGGCTCCTCCAAAGGCTGCTCCCATCTCTGCCCCCCGGCCCCTTTGTAGTAAAATGATAAAGATTAAGGCTAAACAAATTATTACATGTAAAATAACTATAAAAGTGAACATTTTACGTTACTCCATAATTCATTATTTTAACAAAGGTCTCAGCCTTCAAGCTGGCTCCCCCTACTAAAGCTCCATCAATATCCTCTTCTTGCATCAATTCATCAATATTTTCAGGCTTCACACTTCCTCCATAAAGAATTCTTATTTTTTCAGAATTTTCTCTCCCCCATTTTTCTTCCACCAAATGCCGAAGGTATTTATGGACTTCCTGGGCCTGGGCAGGAGAGGCTGTCTTTCCTGTCCCAATGGCCCATACAGGTTCATAGGCAATCACTATTTTTTGTATTTCTTGAATATTTCCTAAACCTCCTATTAATTGTTTTTTCACTATTTCAAATGTTTCCCCTTTTTCTCTTTCCTCCAATCTTTCTCCTACACATAAAATAGGTTTAAGTCCTTCTTCCAAAACGCTATTTACCTTTTTAGTGACTGTTTTATCTACTTCTCCAAAATATTGACGTCTTTCAGAATGCCCAATAATTACATATTCACAGCCTACATCTTTAAGCATTAGCGGAGAAATTTCTCCGGTGTAAGCACCTTCTCTTTCCCAAAATACATTTTGGGCGGCTAATTTTAATGCTGTGCCCTTTATACAAGATGCTACTGAATAAAGGGCAGTAAAAGGAGGGGCTACTGCCACTTCTCTATCTTTGGGCAAATGCGGCAAAAGGGCTTTAACCAAGGCCAATGCCTCAGGTATGGTTTTATACATTTTCCAGTTACCGGCAATGAGAGGTGTTCTACTCATGTTTAATCCTTTTAGCACACTCTTCTAAAGCTGCCACACCAGGAAGGGTTTTTCCTTCCAATAGTTCCACAAATGCCCCACCTCCTGTAGAGATGTATGAAAATCTATCAGCAGCTCCAGCTTTATAAATAGCTACATCTGTATCCCCTCCACCAACAATTGTCAAGGCATAAGTATCAGCAATATTACTTACCATAGCCATTGTTCCACGACTAAAGGCATCCATCTCAAATGCCCCCATAGGACCATTCCAAATAATTGTCCTGGCATTTTGCAAGGCCTCCTTAAATAAGGCAGTAGTAGCTGGCCCAATATCCAAAATATACCACTTAGGAGGCACTTCCTGAACAGGCACAATTTTTGTCTCAGCATGAGGTTCCATTGCTTCAGCTACTACACAATCTACTGGAAGGTATAATTTAACACTATTATGTTTGGCCTTTTTTGCTAATTTTTTAGCTGTATCTAAAAGCTCATTTTCTACAAATGAGTTTCCTACATTATATCCGAATGCTTTTAAGAAGGTATTGGCCATAGCCCCACCAATAATAAGTTTATCTACTCTGTTTAGCAAATTTTCTAAGGCGATTAATTTAGAAGAGACCTTACTCCCTCCAATTACTGCTACCAAAGGGCGAGCCGGAGCTTCCAAGGCCCGATGGAAATAAGTCAATTCATCCTTTAAAAGAAAACCAGCAGCACATGTTTTAGTATACTTAGGCACTCCTACTACAGAGGCATGAGCCCGGTGACAAACAGCAAAGGCATCGTTTATATAAATATCGGTTAAGTTAGCTAGTTCCCTAGCAAATTCAGGGTCGTTGGCTGTTTCTCCAGGATGGAAACGGAGATTTTCCAAAAAAATTATATCACCTGGTTTCATTTCTTCCGCCATTTTTTCAACTTCATCTCCCACACAATCAGGGGCTAAAGTCACCTCCTTATGCAATAGTCGACGCAAACGCCTCACTACTGGTGCAAGACTCATTTCAGGCACTCTTTTGCCCTTGGGGCGATCTAGGTGAGAAGCCAGAATAATCATCGCATCTTCATCCAAGGCGTAGTTTATGGTAGGTAAAATCCGCCTAATACGAGTATCATCAGTGATATTGAGATTTTTATCTAAAGGAACATTACAATCTACCCGAATAAAAAGCCGTTTTTTAGCAATATCAATTTCATTGATATAAAGCATGCGAACCTCCTTTACATTCTCTCTGCCACATACATAGCTAAATCCATCATCCTATAAGCAAATCCAGCTTCATTGTCATACCAGGCAAATACTTTAACTAAATTTTCATCAATAACGTTGGTCAAAAGACCATCTACCACCGCAGAATGAGGATTGCCTATATAATCTACTGAAACTAAAGGTTCTTCGCTATAGGCCAAAATTCCCTTTAATCTTCCTTCAGCTGCTTTTTTGAATACCTCATTTACTTGTTCTTTGCTCACATTTGCCTCTAACTCCGCTACTAAGTCTACAATAGACTCATTGGGTGTAGGCACCCGGATGGCTATTCCATCTAATTTTCCTTCCAATTCAGGAATCACTTTGGTAACGGCAATCGCTGCTCCTGTAGTGGTAGGCACCATAGAAACAGCGGCTGCTCTGGCCCGACGAAAATCCTTTTTATGAGAACCATCTAATAAACGCTGATCCATGGTATAGGAATGAACAGTGGTCATTAATCCCCTCTTTATTTTAAAATTATCGTGTAACACCTTTACCACTGGGGCAAGACAGTTAGTAGTGCAAGAGGCATTAGAAATAATATGATGATTTTTAGGGTCATAGCATTCTTCATTCACTCCCATAACTATAGTTACATCCACTCCCTTACCAGGTGCACTAATAATCACCTTTTTAGCCCCGGCTTTTATATGTTTTAAACAACTCTCTTTGTCCCTAAATTTTCCAGTTGTTTCCATCACAATGTCTACGCCCAACTCTCCCCAAGGTATCTTGGATAAATCATCGGTGATGCGAAGCATTTTTATTTCTTTGCCATCTACTATTATATTATCTCCATTCACAGCCACTTCTCCTGGAAACTTCCCATGGACAGAGTCATATTTAAGTAAATGGGCATACATTTCTGTGCTAGCCCTAGCATTAACGGCTACCACGTCTACGTCCATTTTTTGGTTATGAATAACTCTCAATAAATACCTCCCAATCCGTCCAAAACCATTAATACCTATTTTTACTCCCATTTTTGACCTCCTTTATTTTTAATTCCATGATAATGGCATCTTCACCAGTATCAAAATAATAATGTCGCCGTCTGCCTATCTCTTTAAACCCAAACTTTTTATAAAAAGAAATCGCCTTTAAGTTAGATGGCCTTACTTCTAGCCGCACCCATTCTACCCCTTTCTTTAGGGCCAAACTGATGGCATTATTCAATAACAGACTACCTATCCCTCTTCCCTGAAATTCTGGTTTAACCGCAATATTTAAAATATGCATTTCATCCCATATAAGCCAGAAACAAATAAAACCAGCTATTTCCTTTGTAGAAATATTCTTTGCTATCCATAGATAGCTATAATAGTGTTTTAATTCTTCATAAAAAGATACCTTGCTCCATGGCCTAGAAAAACAGCTTTTCTCTATTTCATAAATGGTCTCTATATCTCTTTCATTGGCTGGGAATACCAGCCACATTATTAACCCAATTCCTCACTTCCTTGCACAATGGAAGTTATAGCCTTTTTTTTGACATATGTAGCTAAGGTCTTCAAATCATCATCCTGCTTGTTTATGGCGCTAAGAAACATAGGCAGATTTACTCCAGTAACCACTTCTATTTTTCCTGGCTCTAAGAAAGAAAAACTTAAATTAGAAGGAGTTCCTCCAAACATATCTGTCAAAATTAATACACCATCCCCTTCATCTACCTCTTGGAGAGCTTTAGTTATCGCCCTGCGTAACGCCTCAGGGGGTTCATCCGTTATACTCACTGCCTTAATATTCTTCAAGTTACCACTAATAAAGTGAGCTGCTTCTATCAATGCCTTTCCTAAATTACAATGGGTTACCAAAACAATTCCTACCATTTTACTTCCTTTCAATGTCTCTATGTAATAAAGAAATGTAGAATTCTTTATTAAACTCCTGTTTTAATGTCTCTATTAATTTCTCTGCCACAAACACAGAACGATGTTTTCCTCCTGTACATCCAATAGCGATATTAAGGTAATGTTTTCCTTCTTGTTTATAAAGAGGCATAAGAAATCTGAGTAAGTCTAGCAATTTCTCCATAAATATTTTTAGCTCTTTACTCTTTTCCATAAATATTTTTACTTGATTATGGCGTCCATTTAATTCTTTTAATTCAGAAACAAAATAAGGATTAGGTAAGAATCTTACGTCAAAGACCAGATCTGCTTCTAAGGGAATCCCAAATTTAAAGCTAAAAGAAATTACATGGATATTTATATGCCTTAACGCATTTTGAGCATATCTAGCCTCTATCCATCTTTTTAAATCGTGCACATTGAAAAAGGTGGTATCAATAATTTGAGTAGCTGTTTTTCTTATCTCTTCTAAATACACCCTTTCTTCACCAATACTTTCCTTAAGACCTTTTCCTTTTTGAGTAAGCGGGTGTTTTCGCCGTGTTTCTTTGAAACGTCTAATCAAAACTTCATCTTGGGCATCTAGGAATAAAATATCCACATTACTTCCTAGTTGAAAGATATTCTGAAAAATTGGTTCCCCTTGGCTAGTAAACTCTCTTTCCCTGATGTCTATTCCTAACGCAATTTTTTCTGCCTGGCTATTTTGAGCTAATTCCAGAAACTTTGGTAAAAGAGAAGGAGGCAGGTTATCTACACAAAAAAAACCTAGATCTTCAAAGGTTTTTAAAGCGGTGGTCTTCCCTGACCCAGATGTTCCTGTAACCACAATTAATTTAGATAAAGACATTGAATAAAGTTAAGGTAAATTGCCTTTAAACATTATTCACCGTCAAACTATTTACCTTTCCTGTTCAAATTTTGCGGTATTAAACATTATCAAACACTAGCCTCAATCAACTCATAATTTCCGTCTTTCATTTTGTGGAGCACACATACAGCATTGGTCTCTGTATTTAAAAACACCAAAATATCTTCATTAGAAAGCTGTAACTGATTTAAAGCCTCTTCCACATCCATGGGTTTTGGGTGAAAACGGTCGGTATTAATAATTTTTGGAGCTATTTCTTCACTTTCTTCGCCGAGAGAGGAACCTGATTCGGCTATCTTCCTTGCTCGTTTGTCTTTAAGTTTGCTAATCTGCCTTTCAATTTTGTCTACTACGGTATCAATAGCGGCATATATATCCTCAGCTTCTTCTTTACCATAAAGTTTTTCCCCATCCACCCATAAACTCAATTCAGAAATATGTCTAAACTTTTCTACTGCTACTACTAAATTTGCTTCTAAATTGTTGGTTTTTAAAAATCTTTCTAAACGTTTTATTTTTTTCTCAGCATAGTTTTTAATACTCTCTGAAGAACTAATATTCCGAAAGGTCACCGAAATTTGCATAACTGCCTCCTTAAAGTAAACATTTTCTTTGATTAGATGGTAAAATGCCAATAGCCTCCCTATATTTAGCTACTGTCCGTCGTGCGATATTAATACCTTCTTTTCTTAAAAAACTTGCGATCTTTTGGTCACTATACGGTTTTGAAGGATCTTCTGAGGCAATGATTTCTCTAATTTTTGCCTTTATACTTTCTGCAGCTAATACGTCACCAGAAACAGCACTAATTCCAGAATTAAAGAAAAACTTTAACTCAAAAAGACCATGAGGAGTTTGGACATATTTATTGGTAGTAACTCTACTTACTGTAGATTCATGCAATCCGAGAGCTCTAGCTACATCTTTCAAAACTAAAGGACGTAGATACCCAACACCTTTTTCTAGAAAAGGCCTCTGAAATTCAAAAATGCTTGTGGCTACTCTGTATAGTGTTCTTTGGCGTTGATAAAGGCTTTTTATCAACCAAGTGGCAGACTTGAGCTTCTCATGAATAAATTCTCTGGCCTTTAAAGGGAGGTCATTTTGATTCATTAGCTTCACATAATAGTTGTTAATACGCAAATTAGGAAATCCTTCTTCGTTTAAGGCAATCACAAAATTATCTTCTACGCGGTAAACATAAAGGTCTGGGATTATATAGATCACTGTTTCATCACTATACTGTCTACCTGGCTTGGGCTCTAATTGTAGAATAATTTCAACGGCCTCTCTTATTTTCTCTATAGGGACTTTGAGGTGATTGGCAATACCTTTTAAATCCTTCTTTTCCAAAAAATGAAGATAATCAGTTATTATGGTTTTTACTAAAGGATTTTTGACCTTAAAATATTTCAGTTGTAATAATAAACACTCCTTTAAATCTCTAGCGGCTATCCCTGGAGGGTCAAATTCCTGAATTTTTTGTAATACTCTCTCTACTTCCTGGAGGTCAACCTTAGTTTGATTGGCAATTTCTTCTAAAGGATTTACCAAATAGCCATCTCCATTAAGGTTGCCTATAATAAATTGGGCAATTTGTTTTTCCTTTTGAGTCATCTCTGCGAATCGCAATTGCCATAGGAGATGCTCATCAAGAGAGGAAGACTTAACACTGATATTTTCCAAAAAGGTATCTTCATGCTCTTCTCTCTCTTGCAATCCTCTTTCTTTTAAATATGAATCTTGGGCATACTGTTCCCAAAAATACCTTAAAAATTCTTCTTTCTCTTCCTCTTCTTCCTTTTTACCCTCGGATTCTATTGTTTGGAAACTGTCATCTTCTAAAACAGGATTAGTCTCTATTTCATTTTTAATGGTATTTAGCAACTCTAATCGAGATAATTGTAAGAGCTTAATGGCCTGTTGCAATTGAGGTGTGATTATTAACTGTTGAGAAAGGTGAAGTTGTTGTTTAAGTTCCATAAAAACCTCTTTTAAAGAGTAAAATCTGCTCCCAAATAAAACTCTTTTGCTAAAGCACTATTTGCAATTTCAAGTGGAGTCCCAGCTTCTAATATTTTACCTTTATTTAAAATATATGCCCGGTCGCAAATTCTTAATGTCTCTCTAACATTATGGTCAGAAATAAGAATGCCTATATTTTGACTTTTAAGGCGACAAACGATTTCTTTAATTTCACTAACCGCAATAGGGTCAATACCAGCAAATGGTTCATCCAAAATCATAAAAATAGGTGAGGTAACCAGTGCTCTCGTGATCTCCAAACGTCTTCTTTCACCCCCTGAAAGGGTAGAAGCCCGGTTTTTGGCTAGTGGCTCAAGGCAGAGCTCTTTTAATAAACTTTGTAGTTTTTCCTTCATTTGTTCAGGTGAGATACCCAATGTTTCTAAAATAGCCAGAATGTTTTCCTCAACACTCATTTTGCGAAACACAGAGGCCTCTTGCGGGAGATAATTTAGCCCTTTTCTGGCTCTAATATACATAGGCTGGGAAGTAATATCTTCATCATCCAAATAAACCTTTCCTTTCTCTGGATTAATAATACCAATAATCATATAAAAAGTAGTAGTCTTTCCCGCACCATTAGGTCCTAATAGGCCTACAATTTCTCCTGATTGAACCGAAAGAGATAGATTATCAACTATTCTTTTTCCATGATATGTCTTGGTCAAATTGTTTACTCTTAAAACATGCTTCATGTTCATTGTTGAAAAGTTCTGGGGTAAATTGTTGCTTTTACAGGTGTTCCTTTTATTACCATTTTCTTTTCTTTTAATAAAATAGTGATTTCTTCTCCTAAAATCAAGTTTTTTAGGTCTTCTATTCGGGCATTTCCAGTAAGAATTATTTTTTCTTCTGGGAAGCGGTAAAAAACAGCTTTTTCTCCTAATGCCTTTCTATCCTCTTGTATTATAACCACATGTCCCTCCGCTTCCACCCGCTCAACTACTTTACCAAAATCTTTCTGAGAATTGGATTTTTGGGATTTTGTATAAAAAACCTTCATCAAGTCTGCATAAAGTTTTACACCATTTTGGCTGGCTTTCACATTACCTTTAAAAACCACTAAATTTTGATTTTGAAAGGCCTCCATAGTATCTGCTTGAATATACAATGGTTTAACTTCTGCCCAACAGAAGGTAGAAGTAATAATTATCAATCCTAAAATAATTTTAACCAGTTTAGCTATCATTTGAAGTAATAAATGTCGTCTTTACTTTTTGACATAAAACAAACTTATTTTCTTTTATAAAATACTGCATCCCTTTAGCTATGACTAAGATATTATTTCCTTTAATCTTTACTGGAGCATCAGTAAAAAGAAGATTTTGGTGGTTTTTATAATCAAGATGAGAGGTAATAAACACATACCCATCTTTCTGCCAGATGCGGACATTACCTTCTAATTTTATATCCTTGGTATTTAAATCTATTTCACCTTGATCCGCAGTGAGATAAATAGGTGAATTATTTTCTGAAAAAAAAGTAGTTTTTATAGTTTTTAAAATTACCTTTTGTCCTTGGGGCATGTTCACTTGTTCAGCGACTAATTCCCAAGATTTGGCGCCATTTTTAACCTCAGTGTAACAAACCTTCTTCAGGTGAGAAAAGGAACTCAATCTTAAATGAGGGGAGTTAGGTCTTCGTGTATATATGTAAATTCCTATTATCACTACTAAATTTATTACTAAACCTATGGTTAAAAAACACCAAAATTTGCTTTTCATTGATTTTAATATACCATTAAGAAGAAAAGATGTAAAGCAAAAATAATGCCCAAAATCCGTGATTGCTCTAAAAGAAAACCGTAAGTGTGTCTGTCCCCGCCTGCCTGTCGGCAGACACGGCCGTCGGGCAGGCCCGCCTGCCGTCGGGCAGGGAACAGGCAGGTGTGGTAAAATAAGGTAATTTTTAAAAAAGCAGCCCACTTGTGCCAGTTCTATGGGAAATGATCTAGTTCCCTCTATTGCTGTGCCCAGAAAATAGATCCTGATGCTACCATCAATAAAAAAGCGAAAAAGTTTTTGTCCCTGGAGATTAGGGGTGTATGGCGGTAAAGGTTTTTGAGGTCTGGTTTTGGTGTTTCAGCAAAGGCAGTTATAGTATTTGCTTCTGCGTCTACTAAAATATCTTCTATTTCCTCTTGATCTGGCCTTTGTAAATCCTCTACTGCCCCACCTGTGGCTGGCAAAATTTTGAGCCCCTTCCCTAAGAAGTCTAAAATAGGTGTGATCTGAATAAGTGGATTAGCCATAGCTTTAATTTAACGTTTGTGTCCCATCTAACAATATCTGCCTTGGATATTAAAAAGTGTTTACCTAAAAACTATAAACATCTCTTGACATAATCAGTTAGTTCGTTTTTGTAGATGTATCGATCAAAATTTCCGTTGAAAAGATTAACCCAACGTCTGCAAAGGTCAAAGCATTCCCAAGAATCTGGTAACAATATAAGCTGAGTAGTTTCTGAAATGCCTCTGTGTGCTATTTCATTTCTCGCCTTAGCAATTTGAAGGAGACCTTCCCACCATGTATTTGCTTTAAAATTTGACTTATAATCCACAGGAAAATGTCCTGGCTCAAATTTATCAATGTGAATGCCAATAAAATCTGTGTAATTCTTCTTTATTTCTTTAAGGTCTCGGAAACGTATCATCTTCAATATGGCTTCTTTTATACCTTGAGGACAATTCTTCATACGAAATGATAGGTACTCTTTGAATTTATTAACTAAATAAACCTCAAGAGCCGTGTATGAAGCCAATACTATTTGACAGGCAATAGACCGAAGTCGAGGTTCACGTTTTAAGTCTTCGATTTCTTTTTGCGAATATGAATCTCTGAATATAACAAAACTGCTTATTTTTCCTTTTGTAAGTAAATCTTTTATAAGGTTCTTTGCAAAATCAGTTCCTCTCCGCAATTGTACTAGCTCTATTGTAAAAATATCAGCTGCTCTTATGATTTCTAAAATGCCTTTTTCTAATTCATTAAATTTATCTATTGCCTTATAATTCATGGCCTAAAACCTATTTAAATTATATAGACATACCATCTCCCTTGCATGCTCTATTGCTGCCTTACCACCCCCTAGCATCCTTGCAATCTCATCTATCCTCTCATCTCCCTCTAGCACCTTTACCCTTGTAACTGTCCTTTTATCCCTTATCTCCTTTTTAACAAAAAAGTGCCTGTCTGCAAGGGCTGCAACCTGCCCCAGTCTCACCTGTGATTATGTTTAGGTGAGGGCAAAGTTAAATAAAAATGAGTGATTTTTCAATGAGCCTTGTTAAAAGTTGATGCCACATAACATACATGCTAAGATAGCCTCAAGTAAAATATAAGTAAAATAAAAAATAACATAGCAATCGGCCAGATTTGGGAGTATATCCGAAATAGTAAGATATGAATGAGTTATCTGCTCATTGTTGTGGGCAGGAAAGGAGGTGAATAAAAAATAATAGAACCGTCCCAAATCCCATTTTTTGACTTGAAAGGAGGAGGAAAGGATGAAAAGGAAGATCTTTGGCCTTAGGATTCCAATGGTACTCATATGTATCGTTTTTTTGGTTTTGGGTACTAGATTAGTCTGGGCTTCAAACGAAGTGACACGGGGTACAGAGGCAGTTCAATTATTTACACAGGAAACTGGAACTAATGCCAGTTTAATCTCATTTGACAGAAAACAATTGGTGGATAATATCTACAAATATACTTGGATATTGAAAGTAGGCTTTGGTGAATTTGACAAGATAGGTGTCTACAGGGTGATAAAAGAAAGAGCGCCATGGGTTCCGATTGTAGCACCAAAAGCGGTGATGATGATTCATGGTGACGCAACAAACTTTGACAATTCCTTCTTGGGTAGCACAGTATCTAATAAGGTATCTGTGGACCAATCCTTGGGCATCTTTCTGGCACAGAACAATGTAGATGTCTGGGGCGTAGACCTTAGATGGACATTTGTGCCGGATTACTACCCTGGGACAGCATATCCATACTGCTATATTGATGGCTGCACATTTATGAAAAACTGGAACACTGCGTTGCATGTTAGTGACATCATGGTAGGCGTGAAAATTGCCAGGACAGTGAGAGGTTTGACCGGCAGCGGTTTTGGCAAGCTGCTTATGCTGGGGCACAGCCGGGGTGGTCAGTTTTCCTTAGCCTACGCTAACAGAGAGACGCAGATACCGGTGTTTTTTCGTGACCTGAAAGGAATCATCATAGTGGATATGGTCTACAAGTTTTCCCCAGAGAATCAGGAGTTAAGAGATGCCGCTTATGAAAGGTACCTCGCAGTAAAGGCAAAGTACGATTCAGGGATATATTACAGCGATGAGGGAACAGTTATGAAGTATATAGCCTATTTAGCGGCTACATCTCCAGATGACCCATCACCAATCATTCCAGGGTTTACAAACAAACAAGCAGCTCTATTCGTCTTGTCCGCAACGTATGCCACATTTGAACCACCACTCAAGCCATACGTGCCATTCTACCACTATCTTGCTGGAATATTTGATCAAGTCGGAATCCCACAAGGACTGCAGTTCACAAACCCTGACTACACCCTCGACATTGGCCTTGCAACACCAGGTTTCCAGAGCATTGGGGAAGATATCGATGGAGAAGCGCTAATGTCTGACGAGGTTGAAGTGCCTTACGACGACTACTTAAGTGAGATAAATATTCCGGTCTTTTATGTGGGTGCAGCAGGCGGGTTTGGCGAATACGGCATATACACCGTAACACTCCTTGGAAGCACTGATAAGAAGACATTAATTGTTCAGCTATATCCGCCGGAAGCTGTGGCACTGGATTACGGACACTCCGATCTCCTGTGGGCGGACAATGCAAAATCTCTTGTCTGGCAGCCGATATACGACTGGATAAAGACCCATTAAAAGAAAGGAACTCGAAAAAGAGGAGAAAATGGGACGGTTCTATCTAAAGAATGCCTGCAACAGGCAGATAACAGCAGATAAAAGGAAAATCACAGATCCCCCCAAATTGCCTTCGGCAATTTCTTTTATCCGCAAAACGTCAGGTACAATACCAAGCAACCAATGTTTATTAAAAAGGCTATAACTACCAGACTGGCCTAAACTGCTTATCATTTAGTATTCTTACTGTCTCACCACTTTGGCCTATGACAAAGAGGCCATGGCGTAGGCATATTTATCTGTATCCTCTTCTATTGTTATGCCTGCCACTGTCCCAACTACCTTTCTGTCACTGTATTCTGGAAAGAATATCTTAAATGCCTTAAGCCTTTCAATGTGTTCATTTACATTGGATATGCTAAGGCTACTTTTTGCCTCAATAAGGATGGCATACTCTTTGTTTATAGCTAGTATATCTATCTCTATTTCCTTTCCATCCTTGTGTGCCTTTACCCTTTGGAAGACCTTTTCTACCTCTATTCCCCTCTCTTTAAACATGGATATTGTGCCAGGAGCAATTAGCCCTTCAACAAACCTTCCCCACTTTCCTGTAAGGGCAACTCCGGATCTGCTTACCTCTGCAATCTTTTTGTCTGTCTCTTTAAACAGTGTCCATACTTCTTGAATGGCCCTCTCTAGCTCTTGCTGGGTCTAGGTTTGCAAGTGCATCACCAGGTGGTATTAGCCTCCTTGCACCTTTGCAGTCCATTACCTTCTTATCCCTTGCACCTGCAAGGCATTTTGCAGCGTGCTCCTGAAAAACTAAGGTTGGCGAGAAAGAAAAAACTTTTTTCCTTTCCACCTAAAAAATCAATCGCGGATTTTGGGAATGCCAGAATTCCTGCTTTCTTAATGTGAGGTTGAGATTTCAAGAGTTAAACTCTTGACTGTTTTCTTTTTTTTGGGAATAAACAAGTTATGCGAAAAAGATTCCTCTGTCTTTGTCTTATCATATTTGGTGATTTAATTACATTTTATGTTTCTTTGACAATAGCCTATTTTTTTAGAATAAAAATATTACCTTATATTATTTCCACCCCGGAATTCATTTATGATTTTAAACACTTTTTATATCTCTGGTGGTTACCTGTGATATTTTTATCCTTTTTTGCTTTTGAAGGCCTTTATATCAAAAGATTTTCCTTTTCAGAAGAATTGAAGCATCTTTCAAAGGCCATCTTCTTAAGCATTATTGTTATTTTCTCTATTGTTTCTTTAGGGAAAATGAGTCCTAGAGTATCACGGACTGTTTTGGCAGGAACAGGTGTGATAGCCTGTTTTCTCTTTCCCTTCACTCGATTTTGGTACAAGAAATTGCTTTATACATTAGGCTTATATCAAGAAAATGCACTCATTGTAGGTGCCGGTCGGGCAGGACAATTGATAGCCTGTGGCCTGGAAAGAGACAGACATTATGGGTATAAATTGGTAGGATATGTGGACGATGATATAACTAAAAAAGCAGTTCAGGTTAATGGTCATTATTATCCTGTTTTAGGCACTTTTAAAGACCTTCCGGCCATCTGTAAAGATAAACATATTCAGACTATTATCTTAGCTGTTCCTTCTCTGGGAAGCGAAAGAATAAAGTCACTTTTCATGGAAATAAGACAACTTGCTAAACATATTTTAATTGTTCCTGAACTTAGGGGAATTTCTCTTCTTAGTGCGGATCTGGATTATTTATTTTACGAGGAACTCTTTATCTTACATACCAGGAATAACCTCAATTCTCCTGTAAACAAAATAATTAAACAAATCTTTGATTGGATTGGGGGAATACTCCTTTTCATCCTAACCTTGCCTTTTTTAGGAATAATTGCCTGTTTGATAAAAATATCTTCACCAGGACCTATATTTTACACTCAATGTCGAGTAGGAAAGAAGGGGAAATTATTTAAGATTTATAAATTCCGCACTATGTATGTAGATGCAGAAGAAAGATTACCCAAGATTTTAGCTCAAGATCGTGAGCTTAAAGAAGTTTATCTCAAAAGACGAAAAATTCCTAATGATCCTCGTATAACACCTATTGGACATTTTCTCAGAAAGACTTCTTTAGACGAACTTCCTCAAATATTTAATGTCTTAAAAGGAGAAATGAGTTTGGTAGGACCAAGACCTGCCTTACCCGAAGAGCTAGAGAGATATTATAAAGAAGAAGCACAATATTATCTTCAAGTAAAACCTGGTATTACTGGATTATGGCAAGTGAGCGGGAGAAATAAAACTGATTTTTACTTTCGGGTAAAAATTGAGAGTTGGTATGTTCAAAATTGGTGTCTATGGCTAGATATCATAATCCTTCTCCAAACTGTGAAGGCGGTGATTAAAATGGAAGGTGCCTGTTAACTTGACACCCGTCTCTCTTTGAAGTAAAAACCATGAGTTATGGAAAGGAAGAGATTTAAAAAGGTGTTAGTAGCCAATCGTGGAGAAATTGCCCTAAGGATTATTAGGGCTATAAAGGAATGGGGCAGTGAAGCGGTGGCTGTGTATGAAACCCCAGATGCAGAAGCCCGTCATGTAGTCCAAGCAGACCAGGCAGTATGGATAGGAGACGGCCCCTGCAGAGATTATCTTAATATTGAAAAAATGATTATAGCTGCCCAAAAAAGTGGAGCAGAGGCTATTCATCCTGGATATGGTTTTTTAGCCGAGAATCCCGAATTGGCTCGTGCCTGTCGGGAAGCGGGTTTGGTCTTTATTGGTCCTCCTACGCAGGTGCTTAAGTGGTTAGGAGATAAAGTAATGGCTAGAAGGTTAGCCGAAGAGGCAGGTATTCCAGTAGTTCCAGGCACTTATCCATTGCCAGCAAATGAAGAAGGAAAAGAAATCGCCTTGGAATTTTCACGGAAGGTTGGATTTCCCATTTGTATTAAAGCAGTGGCTGGTGGTGGGGGACGCGGGATTCGGATGGTAAATACAGAAGAGGAACTGCTTAAACAACTCCCAATGGCTCAATCTGAAGCCGCTACAGCCTTTGGAGACCCGCGGGTTTACTTAGAAAAATTTTTGCCCTCTCCCAAACATATTGAAGTCCAAATTCTGGGAGATGAATATGGAAATATCATTCATTTGGGCACCAGAGATTGTTCTATTCAAAGACGGCATCAAAAACTGGTAGAAATAGCTCCAGATATGCTTAAGGATGCCAAACTAACAAACGAAATTTGTGAGGCAGCTTTAAAAGTAGCTAAAAAAGTGGGATATATTAATGCTGGCACTGTTGAGTTCCTAGTAAAAGATAAAAAGTTTTATTTTTTAGAGATAAATACCCGTTTACAAGTTGAACATACGGTAACAGAAATGGTCACAGGCATAGATATTGTTCAAACCCAACTAGACATTGCTGCTGGCAATCCTATACCCTTTACCCAAAAGGATGTTATATTAAGAGGTTATGCTATTGAAATGCGGATTAATGCTGAAGACCCCCAAAATAATTTTATGCCTGAGGCAGGCAAAAAAGTGCTTGTTTACTACTCTCCTGGGGGATTGGGTGTGAGATTGGATGGTTGTGTGTATGCTGGTTATGTAGTTCCCCAGGCCTATGATTCATTATTAGTCAAACTCACAGTATTTGGGCTGACATGGGAAGAAGTTGTTGCCCGTCTCAAAAGGGCTTTAACTAATTTTATTATTCTTGGACCTAAAACTACTATTCCCTTTTATCTCCAAATAGTGAAAGACCCTGATTTTCGGTCAGGTTTTTTTGATACCAGTTATTTAGATACCCATCCTCAGCTTTTTAAATACAAAGAAGAAGAACAGGAAGTCTCAAAAATTGCTAAATTAATTACTGAAATTCACCACCGGGGTTTTAACCCCTATGCTATATAAAGGAAGAAAAAATGAGAATTACACGTAGCATGTCAGTAAATGAAATTCTAAGTGCCCTTCGGGAAGCAAAAGGTTACTATATCACCAATACGCAGAGGGACCTCTCGCAATCTGATTTTAAGAATCGTATTTTACTCCATACCGATTTATTAGCTGCCCCTTATCGGGAAAAAGCAGGGTATTTTTCTCTAGAAATTTCAGGAGGGGCATCGGTTCATGTGGATATGTTGCGCAAACAAGTCAATCCTTTTCTTAAGTTGCAATTACTGCGTGAAGAAATGCCTAATACTATGTTCCAAACCCTTTGTAGAGGAGTAAATCTGTTTGGTTATCGCCCTTACCCTGAAAATGCCATTCGTCTTACTGTGAGAGAATTTGCTAAATATTTAGAAGTCTGGAGAGTATTTGATTTTCTCAATTACATTCCTAATATGATCTCTGTATTTGAGGAAGTAAAAAAGGCAGATAAACTTTTAGAACCATGTATCTGCTTTTCTACTGGTCCTGAACATACAGATGAATATTATGTCAGTAAAGTGAGAGAGATTTTAGAAGTCACAGGGGAAGATATTATCCTTTGTATCAAAAACCACGGAGGACTGGGTACTCCAGCTAGAATAGGCAGGTTAGTAGCGGCCATTAAACAAACCTTCCCTGATTTAATTATCCATTATCATGGCCACAATACCGATGGCAATGATATTGGTCGTATCCTAGAGGCCGTGAAAAATGGCGCAAAAATTGTAGATGCAGGTGACCATGCCTTCACCGGATTTTATGGACCTCCTCCTATCTTGACGGTAATAGATACCTTAGAGGCATACGGATTTAAGGCAGAGGGTATTGATAGAGATGCAGTTATTGCCACCTCACATGTATTGAGAAAAGAACGTTTGGCTTACGCTGATTTTGAATCTCAATATAAGGGATTTGACTCTACTGTTCAGATCCATAAACTTCCTGGAGGGGCAATGGGAAGTAGTTTGGAACAGGCAGAGAAGGGAGGATTTTTGCACCTAATGCCTAAAATTCTTTTAGAAGAGCTCCCAAAGGTGCAAAGGGAATTAGGAAATTGGTGGAGTGTCACGCCTGGCTCACAGATTCTTTGGACGACAGCGGTGGATAATGTTTTGTCAGGAGAGCGTTATGCTAATCCTAGTGGAGATTTAAAAAACCTCTTGTTAGAACGATATGGCTCTTTCCCCTTTTATCGTCCTAAAGATGAGATTTATAAAAAAGTCTTTGGTCCGGATTGGAAAAAAATTCTAGAAAAAGAAGGTGGTTTGCAAAAAATAGAGCCAGTGGATTTGAACCAAGAAAAAAAGACATTAGAAGAAAAATTGGGTAGAGAGGTCACTACCGAAGAGCTAGTCCTCTATTTACAGCATCCTACAGATGCTGTAGCCTTTTTTAAGTTTGAAGAAAAGTTTGGCCATACTTATGTCTTACCTCCACAAATTTGGTTTAGGCGAGGAGGTTTTGAGTTAGGAGAAAAGATTTCTTTTATTGATTACAAAGGAAAGTCTCATATTATAGAAGTTGGTCCTACTCATTATACAGATGGGAAAAAGGCCACTTATTTTGTCATTGATTTTCATCCCGTGGTGCTTGTTTCTGAAGAAAAAGAAAAGAAAGAAGTTTCAGCCGCCCCTGCCTTGACTAAAGAAGAAATTGAGGCCTTGGCTCAAGTGGGCGATATACGCTCTCCTTTTAATGGCTCGGTGCAAAAGATTGAGGTAAAAATTGGGGATGAAGTAAAATCTGGAGATGTGATTGTTATCATTGAGGCCATGAAGATGCAAACACCTTTAAAAAGCGAAGTGGAAGGAAAAGTGGAGAGGATTTTTGTGAAAGAAGGTGACCAGATTAAGACCGGTGATCGTTTGGTTTTTATCAAGAAAAAGTAGGTTAAATCAGCTTTGTGTTATTGAAGGATATTATTAGGGCTGGGGTTTAAAAGAAAATGGGGAATTATCTTTCCCTTCTCTAATGAAAGATTAAGTTGAGTTACACAAAGAGTTTAACATAAAAAATAGGTTGGCATGAAGTAACATAATAAAAGGGGGCAAAGATGACTGTTAAAGAGATACAAACCATGGCCAAAAATATGGGATTAAAGGTAGGAAGATTGAAAAAAGCAGAAATAATAAGAAAGATTCAGACTGCTGAAGGCAACATTCCCTGCTTTGGCACAGAAAGGGTGCATTATTGCCATGAAGAAATGTGTCTTTGGCGTGAAGATTGTTTAAAAGCTAATAAGTAAGGTGGAAGTCCTTTTTGTCTCTCCTGAAGTGGCTCCGTTGGCCAAAACTGGAGGATTGGCTGATGTGTGTAGTTCTTTGCCCCTGGCTTTAGCTAAACTGGGTATAAAAGTAGATATAATTCTGCCTCTTTACCGCTGTATAAAAGAAGGAAACTTTCCTTTAGAGTTGGTAGTTAAAGATTTACCCCTTACCTTTGGCTGGCGTAACCTTAAGACCAATATATATCAAACTAAATTAGAAAAAGGCATCCGTGCATTTTTAATAGAATGTGATGAGTTCTTTGACCGTTCGTCTCTTTATGGAAAAGATAATGGTTATTTTGACAATGGAGAACGCTTTATTTTTTTTACTAAGGCCGTTTTGGCCTTTGGTGAGAACTTTGAAGAATATTGGGATATTTTTCATTGTCATGAATGGCAAACCGCCTTGGTGCCTGTTTATCTTAAAACTCTATCTGCTTTCTATCACAAGCTTTGTTCTGTGAAAACTATTTTAACCTTACACAATTTGGGTTATCAGGGTGTTTTTCCTCCAGAAATTTTTCCCTTTACCAATTTACCTTCAGAAATATTTTATCCCAACTTGGAATTTTGGGGGCAGATTAATTTTTTAAAAGGGGGTATTATATTTAGTGACTTTTTGACCACTGTTAGTCCCACTTATGCCCAAGAAATTCAGACCCTGGAATATGGCTTCGGCTTGGATGGATTATTAAGAACACAAGCTCATAAATTAAAAGGAATTTTGAATGGAGTGGACTATAGTGAGTGGAATCCAGAGACAGACCCTTATATTGCTACCCATTATTCAACTTTTGACCTCAAAGGGAAAGAAATATGCAAACAAGATTTGTTAAAGACCTGTGGCCTTCCTTTAGAGTTTATGGGAAGACCTATTTTAGGAATGGTCACTAGATTGGCTGAACAAAAGGGAATAGACATTTTACTGCCTATTATAGAAAAGATCATTCGGAAAGGGGGGGCTTTAGTGATTTTAGGAGATGGAGAAAAAAGATATAAAGATGCCTTAAAAAGCATTGCTGCCTGTTGTTCTAATCAGATGTTTTTAAAAATAGGCTTTGATAACATCCTGGCTCATAAAATTATAGCCGGAGCAGATATGTTTCTAATGCCTTCCAGATATGAGGCCTGTGGCCTAACACAGATTTACAGTTTAAAATATGGCACTTTACCTATAGTGCATCATACTGGAGGACTAGCAGACACTGTAGAAGATGCCGACTTAGAAAAAGCCCAGGGTAATGGTTTTAAATTTTATAGTTATACTCCCCAAGCCTTCTTTGAAGCTATAGAAAAGGCCCTCTTTTGCTTTGAGCAAAAAAAGGAACTCTGGCTTAAATTAATACAACAAGCTATGGCCTGCGATTTCTCATGGGAAAAATCAGCTCAGGAATATGTCTCACTTTATGAAGAAATATTAAAGAATAACCATTAATGGTGGAGCTGAGGGGATTCGAACCCCTGACCTCTTGAATGCCATTCAAGCGCTCTCCCAACTGAGCTACAGCCCCACGCAAGCAATTTTAACAAATTCTATATTTAATGTCAATCTATCTCCAGGAGGGTTTAGGACTTCGTCAAAGTAATTTTAACGGAGATCCAAATGATAAGCGCAATGGCTCAATGCAGAATGCAAATTGAAAAATGCAAAATCGCCTTCTGTTAAATTGGAATGTTAGCACGTTTACACGTTTGCACGATGGGACGTCCTTAGTGCGTGGTGCTTAGTCTCTCTAGTTTTCTTTTTGATTGAGGCAATGAAGTTGTTTAATTTGACGCCTAGCTTATCAAGGTTTGGCATTACTAAAGTTGCAAGTTGGAAAGTTTGCAAGTTAACACGTTGGAATTGGGAAATGGAAATTGGGAATTTCTATTTTCTATTTTCTGTTTCCTATTTTCTGTTTCCCGTTTCCCTTTCCTTCTTTTCCTTCTTTATGCGCGTTAACACGTTTACACATTGACACGTTTACATGTTAGAAATGGGAACTGGGAATTTCTGTTTTCCGTTTTCTATTTTCTTAACTGTATTTTGTAGGTTCGACCCCAATTCCACTACATTTGGCTATTTCATTCCCTCACTATTTCACTACTCACTGATTTAATGTTTTGGCATTTGGATTCCATTTGAAATTTGGATTTTTTAGACCATATTTAAACGTTTGTTCTTTTTGTTAAATTACTTATGGCCTGACTTTGACGTAGCCCTGCAGGAGGGTTATGTCAAGATTGGGAAAATATTGACTTTAGACCTCAAATAATATAACAATACCTCCGTTTTTTAAATATGAAATTTTGGGAGGTAAACGATGTCTTTAAGTAAACCAAATCACAGTGCAGCCACGCTCACGGTTACCCGGGTTACACCAGTTCCCTCTTCTGGTATTTGTGTAACTTGTGTGGAAGGATGTGAAGGTCCTTGTGAAATCGGGAGGTCAGCCCTTAAAGGAGAAGCTGCTATCTATCCCCTTCCATTTGGAGCCATTAGTGCAGGAGCAGAAAAGGATTATCCTGTTGATTTTTCCCATTTTAACATTCAGGGCACCTGTGTGGGGGCCGTTGGGATAGAACCAGACCCTGACAAAGCCACTTTTCCTGTAGTGGATGTTACTACTGAAATTGGCTTCAAAGATAAAATAAAAATTAGATTCCCAGCATTTGCAGGAGCACTGGGATCTACCGAGATTGCCAGAAAATATTGGGACACTATGGCTATAGGAGCTGCTATTTGTGGAACACTAGTTATAGCAGGTGAAAATATCTGTGGGATGGATCCTGAAGCAGAGATAAAAAATGGAAGAATTGTGCGAGCTCCAGAAATGGAAAAACGCATTAATTTATTCAAACGCTGGTGCGAGGGATATGGGGATGTAGTAGTGCAATTGAATGTAGAAGATACCAGATTAGGGGTGGCTGAATATGTAGTTGATAAATTAGGTGTGGACTTTATAGAGCTCAAATGGGGACAGGGAGCAAAAAATATAGGTGGTGAGGTAAAATTACCCACTTTAGAAAGGGCATTACAGTTAAAAAGAAGAGGCTATATTGTCCTCCCAGACCCTGAAAACCCTTCTGTGCAAGAGGCCTTTAAAAGAAGGAGTTTTAAAGAGTTTGAAAGGCACTCCCGCTTGGGTATGGTGAGTGAAGAAGCCTTTTTAAAAGAGGTAGAAAGATTAAGGAGTTTGGGAGTAAAATTTATTTCTCTTAAAACAGGCGCTTATAGACCGGCTGATTTGGCTAGGGCAGTTAAGTTTTCCTCAGAGGCCAAGATTGATTTATTAACGGTAGACGGAGCTGGAGGAGGAACAGGAATGAGTCCTTGGAGGATGATGAATGAATGGGGTATTCCTACAGTTTATATTGAAAGTTTATTGTATAACTACTGTAAACGGCTGGAGGAAAAAGGGGAATATATCCCAACCTGTGCTATTGCTGGGGGGCTTTCTTTAGAAGACCATATTTTTAAAGCACTTGCCTTAGGGGCTCCTTATGTAAAACTAGTATGTATGGGCAGAGCAATCATGACAGCAGCTATGGTAGCCCATACCCATGGTCGGTTGTTAAAAGAAAAGGTAGAAATGGAAGGAGAGGATTTAGAAGATAAGGTATTGGAGCTATTTTCTGGTGCTTATAAATTGAAACAAAAATATGGTGATGCCTTTGCAGAGATTCCACCAGGAGCGATAGGGATGTATACTTATTTTTTAAGGTTAAAACAAGGCTTACAGCAGCTTATGGCAGGAGCAAGAAAGTTTGCCTTAAAATATATCTCCCGCGAAGACTTAATGGCATTAACTAGGGAGGCTTCTGAAGTTTCTGGTATACCTTACCTCATGGATGCAGATGCAGAAGAAGTAGAAAAAATTTTAGGTTAAGGAGAGCAAGCGATGCTAAAATTAATTTGTCCTCAAAATTGTAAAAGGTGTTTTTGTGAACCTATTTGCGTCCTAGGGGCCATTATTGCCCAAGCAGGTTCAATTTATGTAGAAACAGATAAGTGCATTGGTTGTGGTACCTGTAGAAGAATATGTATTACTTTCAGCTTAGATAAAGCCCTCAAAGACAAAACAGAAGATTGGTTGAAAGGTGTGGCTTAAATGGAAGTCTGGAAGGGACAATTCGCACGAATAGATCTGACTCATAAGTCCTTTAAAATAGACACCTTACCTGAGAGCCTCTTAAAAGTCTATTTGGGTGGCCGAGGTTTAGGTGTAAAGTTATATTTTGATGAAGTAAATCCTGAAATTGACCCTTTGGATGAGGATAATAAGATAGTAATTGCCGCTGGGGCACTTTGTGGCACTGGGGCCTCAGGTGCAAGCATGGCTAGTGTGGTCACTAAGTCGCCCCTCACTAATACTATTTGCTGTGGAAGAATTAGAGGATATTTTGGGACAGAGTTAAAATTTGCTGGTTTTGATGCAGTTATTATTGAAGGTAAGGCAGAACATCCGGTCATTATATTTATCTCTCATCAACGTATTTCCATCAAACCTGCTTTAGAATATGGACAGCAAGTTACTTCAAAAACAGAAAAGATGATTAAAGAAGAATTGAATGATAGATGGAAGGCGCTAGAGTCTTTTATTCTATCTGTTGGTCCAGCAGGAGAAAATAAAGCAAATTTGGCTACGCTGGTAAGTGATGGCCTTCTCTTAGACGGAGGGGCCGGAATTGGGGCTATTTTTGGAGCAAAAAATCTTAAGGCTATTGTTATTAGTGGTTCCCAAGATGTTACTGTAAATCAAGGAGAAAAGTGCCTGCAGTCTATTCTTACCTTAAAAAATAAATTTAACACTTCACCTTATACTAAAGAATATCTGCCTAATATAGGCAATGGATTTTTGTTGGACATTTGTTTAGATAAAAAGGCCTTACCAGCAAATAATTTTAAGTCATCTGCCCAAAAGATACCCAATCTAGATGGGGACGGGATTAAAAATTTTACTCAGAGGAGGAGGGCTTGTTTTTCTTGTCCTATAGGGTGTATCCGGTTTAGTTTAGAAAAACAAAGGATGTTGTATCTTGATTATGAAAGTATGGCTGGTTTTGGTTATCTTTGTGGAATAAAGACAATTGATAAGATTGCTGAATTGAGGTATCTGTGCACTGAACTTGGGCTTGATGTCTTAAATACTGCTTCAACTATAGCTTGTGCGATGGAATTAAGTGAAGAAGGGATTTTAAAAGATGTCTCACTTTCTTTTGGTAGTGAAGACATAGAAAAAATCATAAAACAAATAGGAAAAAATAAAGGATTTGGAGCAGAGATAGCCAAAGGAGGAGCACATCTGGCTAAAGCCCTAAATAGACCAGATAGGTTTATGGGGGTAAAAAATAGTGCCATCCCTCCCTTTGAACCAAGAAAATTATGGGGTTTTGGGCTTCATTTAGCTACTTCTAACAGTGGGGCTTATCATCTAAATGGATTCACTATTATAGAAGAGCTTTTAGGCATCCACCAGGTAGTGGAGCCTTTTAAATATCAAGATAAACCAGCCCTAGTAAAGCAAATCCAGGATACCATGGCTGTATTAGATGCCCTGGGATATTGTGTTTATATCTTATTGGCCCTTAAATTAAACAATATTTTGCCATTTTATAAATTTTGTTTTAATACTGAGGTAAATATTCAAGAATTACTTAATCTTGGAGAAAGAATCTGGAATTTAGAAAGGATTTTTAACATAAAGGCAGGCATTGATTATAACGATGATGTTTTGCCTAAAAGGTTTACCCAAGAAGCCTTAGAAGGAAATGTTTGTCCTTTAGACCAAATGCTTCCTGTTTATTATCAGGAAAGAGGATGGGATAAATGGGGGAAACCAAAGGAAGAGATATTAAATAGATTGGGATTAAAAGATGCAAAGGATAAAGATAGACCCTAATAAGTGCACAGGCTGTCGCCAGTGTGAATTGGCTTGTTCCTTAAAACATAAAGAAAATACGGTTAATCCAAGGCGGGCACGGATTAGGGTGTTTAAAGTAAATGGCTATTTTATTCCTGTAATTGCTGGACAGTATACTGATGCTGCCTGTAACACCAAATGTGTGGTTGATACCCAGTGGGGATTGATTGACTTATGCGTAATCTGTAGGGCTTCCTGTCCTCAAAAACCTGTTTTTTACGAGCCTGATACTGGTTTTCACTTAAAATGTGATTTTTGTGGAACACCGCCTAATCCTACTTGTGTTAAGACTTGCAATTCCGGGGCATTAGAACTTATTGAATGGCCTGAATAAATAAAATATCAAGGCATAAAACTCATTAGAGGTATTTCTCATTTAGAAGAGAGCAAAAATCACCTTTTGCCCTCAGAGATACCCATTTTTTTTAAAAAATGCTGGATTTTGGGCTATATTTTTTCTTGACAAATTCCACTCTCACTGTAATGATAAAAAATATTAAAAAGGAGGAATAACAATGAATGGCTTAACCCAACGGATTTTCAGGGCAATGAAATTAGAAGCTAGTCTTTATGAAGAAGTAGAGGCAGATACAGATGCTTTAAAACAGGCGGTGATAGTAGTGGTGCTTTCTAGTCTAGCTGCTGGTTTAGGTAGTGCTACTCAAGGTTTTGGAATTTTATTAGGAGGAACAATAGTAGCTTTATTAAGCTGGCTTATTTGGGCATATCTTATTTATTTGGTAGGAACCAAATTGCTGCCTGAACCACAAACTGAATCGAATCCAAAAGAGTTGTTGCGAGTATTAGGTTTTGCCAGTGCACCTGGATTAATACGTATATTAGGGGTTATACCTCCTTTAAGAATGATTATTTTTTTTATTGCCGCCGTTTGGTCATTAATGGCCATGATAATTGCAGTGAGACAGGCCCTTGATTATACTAGCACTGGCCGGGCCGTAGTTGTGTGTCTTATTACTTTTTTTATTCAAGTCTTAATCTCTGCGCTTCTAATTTTTCTTCTCGGACCACCGGTTAAGGCTTAAACCTTTTGCAAAACCGCTACACTCCATTGTTCATCATAATAACGCACAGATTCTCTTAAGCCATAAGGAGTAAAGGTAGAAATAACCAATTCATCATCTGGAATAATCATTCCTCCTAGGACAATCCAGCCTTTAGGAGCTAATAGCCTTACCATGGTTGGGGCAATTTTTTTGAGAAGAACACCATACAGGTTAGCAAAGATTAAATCAAACTGTCCTTTTGTCTCTGTTACTGAAGAAGACAATATAGTAATTTCCTTAGTTACTTTATTTAATTTAACATTTTCTTGAGCTTCTTTTACAGCCTCAGGACTTATTTCCACACCAATTATATTTTTCACTCCCAACCTGGCCGCTGCTATAGCCAGAATACCTGTTCCAGTGCCTGCATCCAAAATCCGCTTGAGCTGTCTCCTTCCAAATTTCCCATCAAAAATCTCCTTTAAGGCCTGTAAACAATAAATAGTGCACGGATGATTACCTGTGCCAAATGCCCTTCCTCTTTGCACTAAAATAGGAATACCAAAATTAGGCACACAAGTAGTGGGGAAAGGAACAATAATAAACACCTTTTTTAAAAAGGTATTCAGAGGCGTTATTACCGGAGGGGAAAAATCTACTTGAAAACTCCGGGCGAGCATATTTAACACATTATTAAGTCTGTTAAGCAACTTATCTGGAAACGAAGAAAATACATAGCTTTCAAGTAAAAAACCATTCTCTGTCCTTTCTACCCTTAACCCATTTACATAATCCCATAAAAAATTATAAGTGGATTCTAACAAGGATAGAGGCAATTGAATTTTTATCTGATACCATTGCATTTTTGTCTTTATAAGGTAATTATGATTTTAGTCAAGGAGATAATTGATGCTGGGTTATTTTATAATATGTCTTCTTATTATTTTACAAGGCTGTGCAAAACCTATTTCTAAAGGAGAGATAAAAGGAAATCTAATAGAGGTTTTAGACAACATCCATACTTATAGTTATGAAATGGAAATGGAGATGGAAACTTCTGCAACTGGAGAAGACATAAAGGACGTGGTCAAAGCAAATGCCCAAGCTGACATAGATGTGAAGAACAGAAAAATAAAAATATTTATCCATATCAATGAGCGCAATAAGAGAAGCAAATCAACTCAAACAAAAATTTATATCCTGGATACTATGGAATATATTCAATCTGAGAAAGACAGTGAGTGGATAAAATTTGAGGTACCCAGGCATAAATTAGATAGTGAAAATCAGCTCAAGAAACAGATGAAGTTAGTTATGACTTCTAAGATAAAAAATTTAAAAGAGGAAACTTTCAAAAATATTGATTGCTATTTGCTTAGTATAGAACCTGATAAACGGTCTTTCTGGGAGGTAATAATGGAGCAGGATGAAGAACATCCTCTTATGAGGTTGCTCAATCTGGACTATGAAGACGTAGTTAAACGAATAAATATGGAAATGTGGATAGAAAAAAAGACATTTTTTCCTCTAAAGTGTATTATGAAAATGCAGGCAGTCATAGAAAAAGAAATTATGAAACAGCCATTTAAGATGACAATTGATATAAAAAAGACTTATTGTTATTATAATTATAATAGACCGCTGGTTATTAAACTACCTGATCAGGCAAAAAGGGCCAAAGTTTACCAAAAAGAATGGGAAGATTAGCAGCCCTCTAGTCTCCCAGAGGGCTGTTTTTTGTTATTATTTAGCCATATACAACCAGATTTTATCTTTATCCACCGTTTGGGTCATAGGGAGGCCACTATCCATCCAGGAGACTGAATCACTCGCATCGCCTATTTCAGAACTATATTTTGCTACACAAGGGTGTTCTGTGGTTTCAGAACAAAAAGGTAGCCTTTCAGGATATCCCCTGTAACCTTTGTCATTGGGGTCTACACTACTACTTCCCTGAAATCCTCCACTACCACCCTTACCATTTTCTGCATTTTTAAGGGGATTATCAATCTCGTAAATGGTATAATAATCTTCTCCTAATTGTTCTTCTAAATATTCTGCCGCAAAGGTGCTTCTGTGTCCACTTCTGCACATAAGCACAAGGATTGAGCCTTCAGGAAATGTCCTCTTTACCAGTGAAAGGAATAATTCTTTAACTACTATCCCACCTGCTTTGACTTTTCCATCTGTTTCTGAAAATTCATATCCCCAAAGTTTCCATGGAATATTCCAAGGAGTGCTTCCATCAGGCAGTTCGCATGTGCCTACCCACAAGAACTCTTCAGTGGTCCTGACATCTATAAAGTAGGCTCCGTTATTAATTATCTCTGGAGCATTTTCTGCAGCTTCGTATACCTCCCAAGCAGTGATTGTTTCATAAGCCTTTACATTTCCTCCAAATAACATTGATACTACGAACATTGCTACAGCTAAAATTGCTAATCTTTTCATCCTTCCCTCCTTTCTTAGTTTTTTGCCCTTCATCCTAAATAAATCCTAATCCCTGCTTTTATATCACCTCCTTTCTCTCTAATCTTCAAATGGCTCAACCCTTCCTTTCATAATATCCTTTATTATCGCCCCACGTGTCTCCTCATCAAGTTCATTCAGCATAGGTGTTATAGTCTTAATAATGGCCTCTCTTTGTGCTTCTCCTATTTCCTTCCTGGGAACTTCTTTAGCCTTTTTCTCCGCTTTTGGTATAGAACCAGCCTCTGTATTCATTAGTATCAACTTAATTTTTGGTTCACCTGGCTTGGCTTTCTCTCTAAATACAATCAAGTAGTTCCTAATACCACAGAGATGCATCAGTTTCTTGATTCCTTCTTCTATTTTTAAATCTTTAAATTTTATACTGACTTTTTTATCTGGTAGGATTTTTTTATTAAAAATTTCTATCTTACCTTTTTCTTCTAATATTTTAAAAACTGTCTTAGTATCTGTATCTTTTATATCTACAGAAAACGTCCCTTTATTAAACTCAATATTGATGTTTTCCTTTATAAAATTTGTGGCAGGAGCATTTGACCACAATATGAAAAAAATAATCGCCACCCAAATAAGTGAAAATGCCTTTTTCCCAATCATTTCAATAAATCAAATTTCATAACAAATTACTTTAGGATAAAGTTAAAAATATGTCAAGATTTTTTTAACCCAAGTTTCCTTTTTTAAGACAAAAATCCTGATTTTTTGGGAAGTGGTATTGAGGTTAATCCAAGTTTTGATTTTTAGGTGTCAAAGTTGAGTTTGAGGCCTTGATGGCGAGAAGATAGCGCCTTTTTCAAAAAAGATAAAGGAACTCACAATTTATTTATATATGAAGTTCTTTTACTTGATGCATAAAGGCTTCTAATCTGGTTTGGGTATTAGTTTGCTCCTGTCCATCAAAGGCTAGATGTAAACAAGGAAAGTTTCTCTTTTCTCTTTGCAACCTGGTAAACACGGCTTGAGCAATAGTCCCTGGCATGCAAGTAAAGGGCATAACATTAATAATGCCTTTAGTGCCTTTTTTCAGAAAATCAATGGCCTTACCAATAGTAAGCACAGCTTCTCCTTCAAAAGCAGGGTGTAAATAGGGTTTTGCCCAATGAAGCAATTGTAAAATCAGGGGCTCATGAGCGTGTTTTAATACAGACTTAACTCGCCTTACAAGACGCCATTCTTCTTTGTATTGAATGATGGCTGCAATGAGTAACCTTAAGGCCCGCCTCAAATAAAGACGACGCCAGTCTCGCAAAAAAGCAGTATGGTTGGTATAAAAAATCCACTCCCCCATAGGTGGAAGCCAAACTTCTGCACCCATGGATTCCAATCGTTGCACTAGATATTCATTGGCAAAGGGATTGCTACGAAGATAAATTTCACCTACTATTCCTACCATAGGTTTGGACAACTCTTTCTTTTTGATTCTTTCAAAATCCTTTACTGCTTTAACCAATAAAAGCAAAGGTTCCTGTTTATTTCGCAAATATATACAAATTTTTTCCAAATATTTTTGATAAAGTTTATTAGTTTCCCCAGAGATCGCTTCATAAGGTCTAGTCTGTCTCAATAATTTTTCCAAAATATCCACCGCTACCAAACCACGCCAGGCCCAGAGAATAAAGTCATTAGCCACCATCCCTAATTTTTCATAGTGTTCTCCATCTTGATTAGGTGAAAAAATAGGAATTTCTGGATATCCCCATTCATCTAATACCCGACGGTGAAAATGGGCATATTGACCAAACCGACAAGGACCGCTTCCTGTAGGCATAAAAAAGGCTGCATATTTGGGGTCAAATTCTGGGAGTTTCAAGGTCTTCAGCATATCACCTGCGGTAAGCAGACAGGGATAACATTCCTTACCTGAAACAGCCTGTCTGCCCAAGATAAAACTTTCTTTATCTGAAGGTGGCATTACTTTTGCTCTTACCCCACATCCCTCAAATACCGCAGCCAGGGCATAACAATGGTCGCACATATAAGGAATGTAAACATAGGAGTCCCGGTAGTGTTTTTTAAACACAAAATAGCGCTTTGGTGGGGTAGCAGTTATTTTTTTGCCTTTGATACTATCTAAAAAAGCCTCAAGACGAGTAATTATTCCCGCGTCTGCACTGTGTTCATCTATTTCTATTTCTAAAAATGGTTTTTTCCCTAATTCTTCTTTAAAAAAGTGTAAAATAAAAGAATCCGGCCCGCAGGCAAAGTTGGTAATATACACAGGATAAAGCTGGGGATGTTCACGCACCAGAGCAGCCGCACAGAGGATGTGCTGTCCATAACGCCAATACATATTTTGCCAAACATTAGAAAGCCTGGCTGTTTTTAAAGGTAATGCATCTAAAGGAATAACACTTACTCCTCGATGGGCTAGTTTTTGGGGAATACGTAAATTAACACCACTATCAAAACTATTATATGCCCGTCCCACAATGACTATAGCTATTTCATCAGGCTTGAGAGCAGCTAATATCTCTTTTGCCTTTTCTTGGAGGCTAGATTCAAATTCCTCTTGAGCCGCCTTTGCCTTTTTCCATGCCTTTTCTACAGCATATTTGGAGACTTTGAGACTTTTACTTAGATTTTTAACACTTTGCCGATAATACCAATCACCTCGCCCTAGATAAATCACAGGATGGATAAAATTTATCCCTCTCTTTTTAAAGTCAAAGGCTGATGCTAACATATAAGGCAATCCTTGGACATAAGGACATACCATCCCCCAATCACATGAAGGATGGCGAGAAGGAAGGTCTATCACATTAGGGAAAAAAATGTGTTTATGTCCATTATTAAACAAAAAGGCGGTGTGACCATGAGCAACCTTAACCGGATAACAAGTTTCGGCTAAAACAGTCTCCACACCTGCCTGAATAATCTCTTTAGTGGTAGGAAAAGAAAGGACTACCTTAAAGCCCAATTCCTGTAATAAAGTGGCAAAAAATGGGAAGTAATCTTGCATAAAAAAGGCATAAGGAATAGCAATTTCGCCTCTATGCCTGTTCGGCAGACAGGTTTTCCCTTTTTTTTCTGGTTCAAGATATTTTAAAAGTAATCTCTCTCTTTCTTTGACCAAGTCCACCCCAAGGGGTTTTCTTTGAACGGAAACCTCATATTTTTCACAGCGACCTCCATAGTATAATACACCCTTTTTATCTCCTATAGTAATCCTTTTGATTTCGCATTGATTAGGGCAGGCCTTACAAATAAAGCTACTTATTTTATAATTAATGTGTGCTAAATCAAAACCCTTAAATTGACTCCTTTTCCAATTTCTTTCATCCCTAGCCAATAAAGCTGCTCCAATGGCCCCAGTAACTTCATGATGAGGAGGAACAGTGATGGGTTTTCCCAACAACTGTTCAAAGGCGGCTACCACGCCTTTATTGGCAGCCACTCCTCCCTGAAAAAATATGCGTTGGCCAATAGAACGCCCTGCCACTACTTTATTGAGAAAGTTATAAGCAATGGCATAGCAAAGACCGGCCACTAAATCTGGCTTGGATAGGCCTTTTTGCTGATAATGGACCAAATCAGATTTCATGAATACAGTACAACGTTCCCCCAAAGGAGCTGGATGTTGAGCAGAGAGAGCTATATTGGCAAATTGTTCATAGATGGAAATACCTAAACTATCTGCTTGCTCTTCTAAAAAAGACCCTGTGCCAGCGGCACACACCTTGTTCATTTCAAAATCTATAATGGCTCCATTCTCTAAACGAATGAACTTGGAATCCTGCCCTCCAATTTCAATAATAGTATCTACTTCTGGGTCTATGGCTGCCGCCGCCTTTGCCTGGGCAGTAATCTCATTTTTAATGATATCAGCGCCCACAAAGTCTCCTACTAAAAAGCGGCCTGAACCTGTAGTGGCAGCACCTAAAATTTCTACTTTATTCCCCCATTCTGTTTGTAAAGCTTTTAAACCCTGTTTTACTGCCTCTAATGGTCTGCCAGCGGTCATTAAATATTGCTTGGCAAGCAACGCTCCCTGCTCATCTATCAACACCAAATTGGTACTCACTGAACCCACATCAATGCCTAAATACACAGGGATTTTTTTATGCTTATGCTCAAATAAAGTGGACATTTCAAAACGGGATTTCAATAACCTCAAAGGAGGGTAAAAGTGTTTTACCTCTTTTTCTTCAACAATGGCTTGTTTTAGTTTTTCCAGGCCTGAAAAGTGATAGTTATTTATTTGTCTTTCTTTGGCATCCAAGGCAGCCCCAATGGCTCCCATGGTTAAGTAATGTTTGGGTATAATCAATTCTTCTGGCTTTAACTTCAAAATGTCACAAAAGGCCCGACGCATCCCTAAATTAGCTGCTACCCCACCTTGGAAGGCAATAGGTTTATGAAAAGGCTTGCCCCGACCAATATTGCCCCGGAGATTACGAGCTAGAGCATAACAAAGTCCTGCTACAATTTCTGACAAAGGTGTGCCTTCTTGCTGAAGATGAATCATATCTGACTTAGCAAATACAGCACAACGTCCGGCAATCCGAGGCACATTTTTGGCCTCTAAAGCCAGGCGACTGAATTCTTCTATCTTTAATCCCAAACGATGAGCTTGTTGGTCTAAAAAAGCACCTGTGCCTGCTGCACAGAGGGTATTCATAGCAAAGTCCAAGATGCGAGAACCCCCTCCTGGCTTAGGGGTAAGAAAGATGAGTTTGCTATCTTCACCGCCAATTTCAATGACAGTCCTTACTTCAGGATGAAAATGGGCTACAGCCTTGCCATGGGCAATAATTTCATTGATGAATTCTCCACCTAAAAGGGGCAGGAAGCTCTTTCCTCCAGAGCCAGTAAAAGAAAGAGAAGTAATTTCAGTAAGCCTGATTTGACGGTCAATTTCTTCTAAGACATTTAAAACAACACTTAATGGCTGACCATAGGTGCGGCGATAATCTTCATATAAAATATGCGCTTGCCCATCCAAAAGGACTGTACAAACACTGGTTGAACCAACATCTATCCCTAAATAGATTTTATCTTTCACCTTTTCTTATTAAATAATACCTTTTTCCATTATGTAAATAGGCATCAACTAAATTTTCTTTTTGTAAACCATCCATCATTTTAATTACCGTATTAATGTGAGCACCTAAAGCATGAACTATATCTTCTAAAACACAAGGGCGACGGGATAATAAAGCAATTATCTCTTCTCTCAAGTTTAATAATTCTGCTCTTTCCTCAATAGGGCGTTTAAAGTCAACCACAATTTCAGCCTTTGGGCCTAGTTTTTCCTTAATTTCTTCTAAATCCTTTTTTGTCAATGGCTCAACTCCTCTTTCAGCAGGCGGTCGCACAACCGTATTTAACTGAATTTTCTCAGGGGATATTTCTTCTAATACCCTATGTAAGGCTTCTATTTCAACCTCAGTATCATTTACACCTCTAACAAATAAGATTTCTAGCCAAATTTGCCCTTTATATTTTCTTCTAAATCCTTTAAGGCCATTAATAATAGTCTCTAATTTTAATAATGGATGTGGACGGTTTATCTTCTTCCAGGTTTTTATAAAGACTGTATCTAAGGATGGTAAAACCACATCTGCTTTAAGTAAGGCATTGACTATTTCTTCTCTCCATAATAAAGAACCATTGGTTAAAACAGCCAAAGGTGCCTTATTTAAATTTTTCACAATTTCCACAATTTGGGCCAAATTAGCATTTAAAGTGGGTTCACCTGAGCCACCAAGAGTAATAAAGTCCACAGGAGGATGATGGTTAGCAAAAAATGTATCTAATTCTGCCTTTATTTCCTTTGCACTCATATAGGCAGCTGGTTTATCCTTTAAATGTGTTGTGCGTCCTAATTCACAATAAATACAATCATAGGTGCAGGTCTTAAAGGGTATTAAATCTATTCCCAATGAATGACCCAATCGCCGTGAAGGCACAGGTCCAAAAAGGTATTTCATTTAACTTTTTATAAAACAACCCATAAGACTTGTCAATTATAAAAAATAAAACGAAAAATTAAGGTTGGCAAGAAAGAAAACTTCTTTTTTCGCCTTCTTCAATTAAAATAAAAATTGATCGAAATTTTATCCAAAAATCAATCCGGATTTTGGGAAACAGGTGACATTGAAAAATCTTATATTTTTGTTTAAGTTAATACTATATGAAAAAACTCTTTAAGTTTAGGTATCATAGCCCTTCAGCCCAGGATACTTTAAGAATAGGCAAGAAGATAGGCGAACTTGCTCAAAAAGGGGATGTGATTCTCCTTTGTGGTGATTTAGGAACAGGAAAGACTTGGTTGACTAAGGGGATAGCTAAGGGATTAGGGGTGCCTAAAAATTATCCCATTACTAGCCCTAGTTTTGTCTTTGTGCATGTTTATCCGGGGTGTTTTCCCCTTTATCATATTGATTTATATCGGTTGGAAAAAGATGTAGATTGGTCATTGTTGGGTTTAGAAGAATACATTTTCTCTGAAGGAGTAACTGTTATAGAATGGGCTGAGAAAATGCCTGCTTCGCTTTTGCCTCCTCAGTATTTAAAAATTTATATCTATTTTAGTAATGAAGGGAGAGATTTAGAGTTTGTTACTAATATTGCATACTTCAAACAGATAGGTTACTATCTAAAAAATTGAGGAAGGTTGAAAAATGCTAGTTGTGCAGAAATACGGGGGCACTTCGGTAGGTAGTATTGAGCGGATTAAAAATGTGGCTAGAAAGTTGGCCCGATTTTATCAGGAAGGACATCAATTGGTAGTAGTGGTTTCTGCTATGGCTGGTGAGACCGATAGATTGATAAATCTTGCTTATCAAATGACAAACAACCCTGATCCTAGAGAATTGGATGTCTTGTTGGCTACTGGAGAACAAAGCTCTGCTGCCCTTTTGGCTATGGCTCTTAAAGATATGGGTTATCCTGCTACTTCTTTGGTAGCCTTTCAAGCTAGGATTTTTACAGATGATGCTTTTGGGCGAGCACGCATAGATGAAATTGACTGTGCTCGGTTAAAAAAAGAATTGGAAACAGGTAATATTGTGATTGTTGCTGGTTTTCAAGGTATTGATAGACATGGAGATATTACTACTTTGGGACGAGGAGGTTCAGATACTACTGCCGTAGCTTTAGCCGCTGCCTTAAAAGCAGATATATGTGAGATTTATACTGATGTGGAGGGTGTGTTTACCGCAGACCCAAGGATATGTTCAGATGCCAAAAAAATTAATAAAATTTCTTATGATGAAATGATGGAACTGGCTAGTCTTGGGGCTAAAGTGCTTCAAATTCGCTCAGTGGATGTAGCCAAAAAATATAAAGTCCCAGTTCATGTCCGTTCATCTTTTATAGAACAGGAGGGAACGATGGTGGTAGATACCGATGCTGAAATGGAGAAGGTAATTGTGACCGCGGTAACTTACAATAAAGACGAGGCTAGAATTACAGTAAGGGGTGTTCCAGATAGACCTGGCATTGCTGCCCAGCTTTTTAAACCTATTGGAGAAGCAGGTATTGTGGTAGATATGATTATTCAGAATACGAGTGAAGAGGGCATTACTGATATGACTTTTACTGTGCCTAAGATAGATTTTAAAAAAGCCTTAGAGATTGCGCGTCAGGCAGCCAATAAGATTGGTGCTGAAAGAGTGCTAGGAGATGAACATATTGGTAAAGTTTCTATTGTAGGAGTGGGTATGCGGAATCATCCTGGAGTGGCCGCCAGAATGTTTCAATCTTTAGCTAATGCTGGTATTAATATTCTTATGATTAGCACTTCAGAAATAAAAGTTTCTTGTGTAATTGATGAGAAAGAGGTAGAAAGAGCAGTGCAAGTATTACATAAAGCCTTTGATTTAGGGGAAAATGTCTAAAGTAGAAATTTACGATACTACCTTAAGGGACGGAACACAGGCAGAAAATTTTAATTTGCAATTAGAAGATAAGTTAAAAATCGCCCAAAAACTGGATGAAATAGGAGTAGATTACATTGAAGGAGGTTGGCCTGGGTCTAACCCCAAAGATATTCATTTTTTTAGTAGAATTAAAAATTATCATTTTAAAAAGGCCCAAATTGTGGCCTTTGGTAGCACTCACCATCCCCAAAAAATACCTCAAACAGACCCTAATCTTAAAACATTAATAGAGGCAAAAACTGAAGTAGTAACTATCTTTGGAAAAAGCTGGGATTTGCATGTAAAAGATGCCTTAAGAATTTCTTTAGAGCGAAATTTAGAGATTATTTCTGACTCCCTGGCCTATCTGCGGTCACATGTAAAAAAACTTTTTTATGATGCTGAACACTTTTTTGATGGGTTTAAAGATAATCCTGAATATGCTTTAGCCACTATCAAAAAAGCCATAGAGGCTGGTGCTGATTGTATTATTTTTTGTGATACCAATGGAGGAACGCTTCCCTTTGAATTAGAAACTATTATATCTCAAGTGAAGTCAAAATTTCCCAATATTTCTTGGGGAATCCACGCTCACAATGATGCTGGGACAGCAGTGGCCAATAGCCTTATGGCAGTTCATTTAGGAGCCACTCAAGTGCAAGGCACTATTAATGGTGTGGGTGAAAGATGTGGCAATGCTGATTTATGTTCTATTATTCCTGCTTTAAAACTCAAAATGGGTATTGATTGTGTTACTGATGAACAATTAGCTAAACTCACCTCTGTTTCCAGATATATAACAGAATTACTCAACATTGCTCATCCTCCTTATCTCCCCTATGTAGGCCGTAGTGCCTTTGCTCATAAAGGTGGTGTTCACGTCAGTGCAGTAAAGAGAAATCCTCAAACTTATGAACATATTCCTCCTCAAAAGGTGGGAAATATAAGGCGTATTCTCATCTCTGAGCTTTCAGGAAAAAGCACTATTTTAAGTAAGGCCAAGGAATGGGGTATTGATTTAGAGAGTGAAGACCCAGAAGTTCAAAAAATTTTGCAAGAATTAAAAGACTTAGAAAATCAAGGATTTCAGTTTGATGTAGCTGAAGAATCCTTTAAACTGAGAATTTATAAGGCACGAGGGGAATTAAAAAAACATTATTTCCGGCTTCTCACTTATAGAGTGCATGACTATAATACTTTAGATGGGAGACCTATTGCTGAAGCAGAAGTTTGGGTGGAGGTAAAGGGGAGAGAAAGGCATGCTATTTCTTTAGGTATGGGGCCGGTAAATGCCTTAGATAGGGCATTGAGAAATGCCTTAGAGGAGTTTTATCCAAGGTTAAAGGAAATGAGTTTGATTGATTATAGAGTGCGGGTTTTACCTGAAACATCTGGCACTGAAGCTAAAGTTAGGGTGTTGATTGAATCAAGGGATAAAGAATGTGTATGGCGGACAGTAGGAGTATCACATGATATTTTAGAAGCTAGTCTCCAAGCCTTATTAGATAGTATTGTCTATAAACTTTTCCTAGATGAACGTAGAGAAAAGTGTTAACTATTTAATCGTTACCTTTAATTAATTTAAACATGGACCCCAAAACTTTACAGGATTTGGGTTTTTTCCAGATACTTGAATGTATTTCTACCTATACCCATTCTGCCCCTGGAAGGGCTGTGATAGGTTCCTTAAGACCTATTGTGGATATGGATATACTTAAACAGAGGCTTGAATGTGTGAGAGAAATTAAGGGCTTGCTCTGGGATAAAAATTTGCCCCGTCCTAGCATTCCGGATATTTCTTTTATATTACCAAAAACTAAAGTGGAAAATGATTTCCTTTCCCCTGCAGAAATCCTTTTGGTAGCTGAGCATTTAAGCATGGTAAATAAAATTTATAGTTATTGGCAACAAAAGGAAAAGGAGTGTCCTAAAATAAATACTCTTATTAGTCAACTTCACTTATTGCCAGAGGTTTTACATCAAATAAAAAAGACCATTGATGTTCAAGGAGAGATAATAGATACTGCCAGTATTACCTTAAAGAAAATAAGGAAGAGCATTCAAAGATTAAAAACAAAGATAAAAAATCTCCTCCATGAGCTTTTGAATACAGCCCAATACAGTTCATATTGGCAAGAAAAAATCATTTCCGTGCATAATAATCGTTATCTAGTCTCTGTTAAAAGCAAATATCAATCTTTTATCAAGGCCATTGTGCATGATTATTCTCGCAGTAAGGCTACTTGTTTTGTAGAGCCATTGGAGATATTACCGTTGAATAATCAGTTGCAACTTCTTATAGAAGAAGAACAAGAAGAGAAAAAAAGAATTTTGTTGGAACTTACACACACTATTGGTCATCATTGTGAAAGTCTTTTGCAAAACCAAAAATTGATAGCCTTATTGGATACTTATATGGCTATTGCTCAGTATGCTTTAGAATTTGACGGTGCGTTTCCTAGATTTACTGATAAAATTTATTTTAAAAAGGCTTATCATCCTATCCTTCTTTGGAAAGAAAGAAAAGAAAGGCAGGGTAGGGCAGTTCCTGTTGATTTAAAACTTTCTCCTCCTGCTAAAGTCTTAATTATTTCTGGTCCAAATGCTGGAGGAAAAACCATGGCTTTAAAAACCATGGGTATCTTGGTTTTGATGTTGCAAACAGGGATCCCTGTGCCTACTGAGGAAGCTTCTTTACCTATTTTTAACAAAATTTTTAGTGATATAGGGGATGACAAGGCGTTAGAATATCAGATGAGCACCTTTTCAGCCCATTTAAAGCGCCTCCAAGAGATTTTAAATGCCATACAAGACCATACCTTAATATTGATTGATGAAATAGGAAGAGGAACAAATCCTAGTGAAGGTAGTGCCTTGGCTATGTCCTTTTTGGATACCTTCAAGGCAAAGAAGGCATGGACTATAGTAACTACCCATTATGAAGGATTAAAGGCCTATGCCCTTCAGAAGAAGGATGCCCTAAATGTGGCTGTAGGTATTGAGTCTAAAACCCTAAGGCCTACTTATCAGTTATTATATAACACTATGGGCATGAGCTGTGCTTTAAAAATAGCAGAGAGAATGGGAATAGAAAAAGAGATTTTAGAAAAGGCTCAAGGGTATTTAAGGGAATGGGATGGGAATATATATTTTTCACTCCAAGAAATATTAAAAAGTAAAGAGGAATTGATGACCAGAAAGGAGTATCTTTTAAAACTTCTTTCTGGCCTTGTGGCATTGAAAGAGAAAGAGAAGAGGTTGCTTAAGGAAATAGAAGAAAAGAAGTGGGAAATTTATCTTAAAAAAGAAAAAAATATTAATTCCCTATTGCAAGAGGTGGAGCAAACAGTTAAAGTTATCCGTAGGCAAAAAAGGGATAAAGAAGAAGATATAAAGCTACTAGAGGCACAAAGACAGCGTTTAATACAGGTTAAAAAAAGTTTTTTGACTTTTCCTCCATCTAGAACAGAATTAGAGCCAAAACCAAATGATTGGGTAAAGCTTTCTTATCGTTTCAATCATAAAATAGCTCAGGTAAAACGGGTAGAAGGAGAAATGGTTGAAGCAATTGTAGGGACGTTACGGTGTCAGGTGCCTAAGTATGAAATAGAAGAAATTATTGGCAAAGCTCCTCTTTTGTCCCAAGGTATAAATATACATGCTCATACTAAGCCTAAAACAGAGCTAAACTTGTTGGGTAAACGGGTAGATGAGGCCTTATGGGAAGTAGAAAAGGCTATTGACAAAGCTGCTTTATATGGTTTAAAGCAAATGCGGATTGTGCATGGTTTAGGGAGCGGACAGTTACGGGCTGCTATTCGTAAGTATTTAGAGACACATCCTCAAGTGGCAGTTTTCAAAGATGCCTTGCCTAAAGAAGGTGGTCAAGGAGTGACCATTGTGGAAATAGAAACATGAATATTACCTAAGGGGATAATATGTCCCATATTCCTCCACAATTTATAGAAGAGGTTAAAAATGTAGCTAGTATTGTAGAAATAATAGGTGAATATGTTTCTTTACGTAAAAGAGGTAAGAATTATGTTGGTCTATGTCCTTTTCACCAAGAAACAGCACCTTCTTTTACGGTAAGTGAAGAAAAACAGCTTTTTTATTGTTTTGGTTGTGGGACAGGAGGCAATGTCTTTACCTTCTTGATGAAGTATAAACAGTGTAGTTTTTATGAAGCAATAGAAGAAGTAGCTCAGCATTACGGTATTCCCTTACCCAAAGAGAAGGTTTCACCCGAAGAAGATATTTATTACAAAAAGAGAAAAAACCTCTTGACCCTCTATCAATGGGTGGCAGAGTTTTATCATCACTGTCTCCTTCAAAATCCTGAGGCTCAAAGGGCAAGAGAATACCTTTCAAAAAGGGATATTGGCAAAGATACCGTAGTTACCTACCTTTTAGGTTATGCTCCTCCCCGATGGGATGCCCTTACCAACTTTTTGCAACAAAAAGAAATAGATTTATCTTTAGCTATAGAGGGGGGGTTACTCGGTAAGTCAGAGAGTGGGAAAATCTATGATAGATTTAGAGGGCGCATTATTTTCCCCATCTTTGACCTGCGAGGTAATGTCATTGCTTTTGGGGGTAGGGTTTTGGATGATACCCTACCTAAGTATATCAACTCTCCTGAAACCCTGATTTATAAAAAGGGATTTAACCTTTATGGTGCCCATGTGGCTAAACAATGGTCTCAAAGGGAAGAAAAAGTATTATTAGTAGAAGGCTATTTTGATTTATTAAGTTTACACGCCTGCGGTATTAGATATGCAGTGGCGAGCTTAGGAACAGCCTTGACCACACATCAAGCAAAAATTTTGAAAAGCTTGGCTCCTAAAGTGATTTTGGTCTATGACGCAGACGCTGCAGGTCAAAAGGCGGCTATTAGAAGTCTGTCTATTTTGCTTAAGGAAGATTTAGAAACAGATATATTATTGTTACCAGCAGGGGATGACCCTGATAGCTTTGTGCAGAGAGAAGGCAAAGAGGCAATGCTTTTACTATTACAACAAACCCAGGGGCTTTTAGACTGGTATTTAAAAAAAGGTGAAAAAGAAACTAAAAAAGACTTAAATCAAAGGTATCAATTTATCCAAGAGGCCTTAAATATAATTTCTCTTATAAAAAATCCTTTAACTCAATCTTATTATAAAGATAAAATTTGCCAACTATTCCATATAGAACCTTCTTTATTGCTAAATTTGAATAAAAAAAGCAAATCTTCTGGAGCTATGCAAGAAACATTTAATTTAGAAGAGACCCTACCTATTTTTGAAAAAAATGTAGTCAAATTCTTACTTCATTACCCTCAGTATATTTCTTGGTTTGACTTAGATAAATTATCCTCAGAGATTAAACATTCTGAGCTGGCTTTGCTTTTAGAAAAGATAGTAAAATCTTACCAAGAGAAGGGTAAGGTGGATGTTAAAGATTTGATGTTAGAATTAGATCCATCACTCCAAAAGTTCATAGCACGCTGGGTTTTAGAAAGAGATAAATCTGCTAATCCTGAAGAAATAGCCCATGGTCTTTTACGTCAACTCCAAGAGAGAGAGTTTAAAGGACTATTGAAAGATATAAAAGAAGCCGAAGAAAATGGAGATTGGCAGAGATTGTCTCTGCTTTTAAGACAAAAAAATAAATTTGCTTGTAATTTAAAAAAGGGTAGGGAGCCTCTTTATGAATAAAGAAAAAGATTTATTTCAAAAGATTAAAAGCTTAATTTCTCAGGGTAAAGAAAAGGGGTATCTTACCTATGAAGAATTGAATAAAGTTTTGCCCCAAGACATGGGTTCTGAGAGTTTCCAAGATGCCCTGATGGTTTTTGATGAAATGGAGATTGACATAGTAGAGATCCCTCCACTGCCGCCAAATGGGTTATCTCAAAACCAACCTCCTGAGGATCAAGAATTCAGATTTTTCACTGAAGAGAAAATGATGCCTGATCTTTTATCTATTGAGAGGACATCCTCCATGGATCCCGAAAGATTATACTTAAAAGAAATGTCAGAAATTCCCTTATTAAGTAGAGAAGAAGAGATAAAAATAGCCAAGGAATGTGAAAAAGGAGAAGAGGAGGTTTTAAAGGCGTTAGCGGATTTTCCCATAGCCCTTCAACAGATTTTGAAATTAAGGGAATGGTTAAAAAGAGGAGATAAAACGATCAAGGAGGTAGTAAGGGATTTAGATGAAGATGAAGAAAGAGAGGAAGAAATAGAGAAGAAAAGACAAGAAGTGATTACCATATTAAATGAAATAGCAGCTACTGAGAAACAAAATGAAAAATTAAGGCGATTTTTAAGAAATAATGAGCTTAATGAAGAAAAACGTTTGCATATAGAGCAAAGACTGAAATATAACAAAAAGTGCCTGTGTCTGTATTTGAGGGCCCTCAGATTAAATAGGAAACAGCTTTACAACATTGTTAATCAATTAAAACAAATTATGCATGAGATAGAAGTTTATGAGACTGAGATAGCCCAGTGCATTTTAAAGACCGGTCTATCGAGAGAAAAATTGAAAAAACTTGTGGGATACTTAAAAAAATATCCCTATAAGAGAAAAGAAATTGCAGAGAATTTAAATGTAAGTTTGAATGAGTTGGAAATTATAGAACAGAAAGTTAAGAAATGGCAAAGAGGGTTGAGGCGGATAGGGAATGAACAGGCAGGCACTTCAATTAAGAAGTTAAGAGTAGTTTTACGACGGATTAAGAAAGGAGAGCAAAGGATCCAAGAGGCAAGGAGAAAACTTGTAGAAGCTAATTTACGCCTAGTGGTGAGTATTGCCAAAAAATATACTAATCGAGGTTTACATCTCTTGGATTTAATTCAAGAAGGAAATATTGGTTTAATGAAGGCAGTAGAGAAATTTGAATATCAGCGGGGTTACAAATTTAGCACTTATGCTACCTGGTGGATTAGACAAGCCATTACTAGGGCTATTGCTGACCAAGCTAGAACAATTCGTGTTCCTGTGCATATGATTGAGACCATAAATAGATTAATTAAAGTTACTAGGTTACTAATTCAAGAAAAGGGACGTGAGCCTACTCCTGAAGAAATTGCAGAAAAGATGGAATTCCCTTTAGAAAAAGTGAACAAAATTTTAAGAATTGCTAAAGAACCTATTTCTTTGGAAACACCAGTGGGTGAAGGTGAAGATACCTTTTTAGAAAGTTTTATTGAAGATAAAAGAACAATACCTCCGGAAGAAGCAGTAATTAAGATGGATTTAGCCCAGCATACACGGCAAGTTCTTTCTACCTTGACTCCCAGGGAGGAGAAGGTTTTAAGAATGCGTTTTGGCATTGGAGAGAGAGCAGACCACACTTTAGAAGAAGTAGGAAGGTTTTTTGCGGTAACCAGAGAAAGGATTAGGCAGATAGAAGCAAAAGCCTTGCGCAAGATAAAACACCCTAGCCGGAGTAAATTCTTAAAAAGTTTTTTAGAGAGGTAAGATGAAGATCACCAAAAAAGAAGTGGCGCATATTGCTGAGTTGGCACGGCTTTCTTTTTCTGGAAAAGAAATGGAATTATTCACGGAACAGCTTAATCAGATTTTGGTTTATATGGAGAAACTAAATGAAATAGATACTAGTGAAATAAAACCTACTTATCATGCCCTGGATTTAATAAATGTATTTCGTGATGACCAGATAGAACCTTCATTAAGCACTCAAAAGGTGTTATTCAATGCCCCCCAATCAGATAAAGATATGGTGACTGTACCTAGGATAATTTAAACATAATAGCTTCTTCTAGATACTATATTAAATTCTTATTTTGCATAAATCACAGAATACTTAATTTGATTATTATTCTTGAGCATCTTCTCAAATAGAAGCATAAGTAGTAAATTAAAATTACAATAATGCAAAAGACAGGAATTGCCCATTTACCACTTCATGGCGGAAAAGCACCGGCCTGGTTGTTTCAACGTATGGTTAAGCTGGCGCGAGAGATTTTATATATTCTTTGCTTAGAATATGGCAGGAAAGAGGTTTTACACCGTATTTCTGACCCCTTTTGGTTTCAGGCCTTAGGTTGTGTTCTTGGTTTTGATTGGCACAGCAGTGGTATCACTACCACGGTATGTGGGGCTATAAAGGAGGCTTTAAAGGATGTAGGTAAGGAGTTGGGGATATTTGCCGTTGGAGGGAAGGGTAAAACAGCTATTAAGACGCCTATTGAATTAGATAGGATTGGCAATTTCTTCAGCTTAAATGTTTTCCCTTTGATTTATGCCAGTAGACTGACAGCCAAGGTAGATAATGTGGCCTTACAAGATGGGTATCAACTTTATCATCATAGCTTGTTTTTTACTATAGAAGGTCAATGGTGTGTGGTCCAGCAAGGGATGAATCCCATGTTAAAATATGCTCGCCGCTATCACTGGTTAGGTGAAAGAGTAAAAAGTTTTGTTTGTGAACCCCACTATGCTATTTGTGCGGAAAAAAAAGAAGCGTTTGTATTAAATTTAGTGGCCAAACGAAGTGAAGCTACGCGCCAAAATAGCGTAGTTTTATCTCAAGAAAATCCAGAAAAGATTTATAAACAATGGGAAAAAATTAGTGTGCTTAAATTACCTTCTAGGCACTATCTTTTAACAAAGGATATCAATCCTCAAAGATTGAAAAGAAACTTAATAAAGGTTTACCATGCTTCTCCAAAAGATTTTGAAACTTTATTGAGTATAAAAGGGGTAGGTCCTAAAACTATACGTGCTCTAGCCTTGATTTCAGAAATTATCTATGGAGCCAAACCTAGTTTTAAAGATCCCGCTCGTTTTGCCTTTGCTCACGGTGGAAAGGATGGACATCCTTACCCCGTAAACAGAAAAATTTATGACCAAAGTATTGAGATTTTAAAAGAAGCTGTTAATTTATCCAAGATTGGATATTCAGAAAAAATAAAGGCATTAAAAAGATTACACAATTTTTATAGGGGGATGTAATGAATGAATGGATTGGAAAGGGGAAAGAATATTTAGCCCAAAAAGACTACCATAAAAGTATTGATGCCTTTTCTAAAGCGATTGAAGAAGGAGAAAATACACCAGAAGTGCATTTAAGTAGAGGAATAGCCTATTTTATGATTTCAGATTATGAAAAGGCCAAGGCCGATTTTGATCAGGCTATTGAGTTAAATCCAGATTATTTTCGTGCCTATTATAATCGGGGATTAGTCTTCTACAGCCTCAAGGAATATTGGAGGGCCATTAGCGATTTTAATAAAGCGGTGAAACTCAATCCTAAATACACAGCGGCATATTTGGCTAGGGCTAAGGTTTATATGGCCTTAGGTAAGGAAGAAAAGGTGGATGAAAATCTAAAAATGGTCATAAGGTTAGGAGAGGCCCGGTTCCAAACTTCCTGGAATGTATATGATTCCCGGACAATAGAAGAAAAAGTTCAGGAGATCAAAGAGAGTTTGAAGAAAGATTGAGGAATATTTTTGAAAAACTCCTTTAACCAAAAATTTTTAGGACTTTTGCAGGAGCTTTTTTGATGTTTGTCGTTTCACCATTTAGGCGCAATGGCTCAATGCAGAATGCAAATTGAAAAATGCAAAATCGCCTTCTGTTAAATTGGAACGTTAACACGTTAGAATTGGGAATTAGGAACTGGGAATTGGGAATTTCTATTTCCTGTTTCCCGTTTCCCTTTCCTTCTTTATGCACATTTACAAAGTTGTAAGTTAGAAAGTTTGCAAGTTAGAAAGTTATGAGTTGTTTTTCAAAGACTTAAGGTATTTAATAAAGCCGTTAACACGTTTACACGTTAGAACGTTTATTGAGAAGGAGTTTTAATTATAAGGTTTTTGAAATAATCTTTGTAAAATCCTCTATCCCTGGTGAGGAATATATTAGATTGAAGCAATGCAAATGCACCAATGATAAAATCGGTTATAATATGCTGTCTATTAGAAATTTTGGTTCCACATCGTTCACAAAAAACTTCTTGAATTTTACCACAGTTGGAACACTGTAATCCTTTTTTCTTTCTTCTAAAATAAAGTTTCCACATCTCACCAGCTAAATAAAGTGCTTTTTTATTGGTAGGAATAAGTTTTACACCAGTATCTTCTAAAAAAAATTCTAGGTCTTCATATTTTTTAAATTGAGAGGAAAGCTCTGCGTAAACTACTTCGTTAATTATAATAGAACCCTTTTGAATAGCTTCATCTAATAATTGTTTGGATTTTAAACAAAATTTTGTTTTAGGAATTAGTATATCTAAAAGTATGTTAGTGTCTACTGAAGTAATCATCTTCCTCTTAGGTTTTCTATAATTTCATCAGGAGATTGCCCTTTTTTATCTTTTAAATATCCTATCCATTTATCAAAAGGAGATTTTTCTATACTTTTTTTAATGTAGATAAGACCATCTTTTTCCTCAAAATAGACTTCTTTCCCTGGTTCAAGGCCTATTTTTTCCCTTATTTCCTTAGGAATAGTTAACTGCCCTTTGGATGTTATTTTTGCTTTTAGTCTCATTTTCTTACTCCAAAGTAAGAATTAAATTTCTTACATCTATTTTAAATAAAATTATCTTTTTGTCAAGTGGAACGTTAGAATGTTGGAAATGGGAATTGGGAATTGGAAATTGGGAAATGGGAATTGGGAATTGGGAATTTCTATTTTCTATTTTCCGTTTCTATTTTCTTAACTGTATTTTGTAGGTTTGAACCTAATTCCATATTACCTTTTGACAATTATTACAAAGGAGTTATAATCTCTATCTATTTCGGGTTGAAGGAGGATTAATGGGGAGTTTAGAAGATACCTTTCCACGTATTAAGAGATTACCACCCTATGTATTTGCGGTGGTAGATCAGTTGAAAATGGAGGCCAGACGCCGCGGAGAGGATATTATTGATTTAGGGATGGGAAATCCCGATTTGCCTACTCCTAAACATATTGTGGATAAGCTTATAGATGCAGCCCAAAAACCTCGTAACCATCGCTATTCTGCCTCAAGAGGTATTACTAAACTTAGAGAGGCTATCGCTAATTGGTATAAAAGGCGTTATGATGTAAATATTGACCCAGAATCTGAGGCGGTAGTGACCATTGGAGTTAAGGAAGGTTATTCCCATCTTATGTTGGTTTTACTAGGGCCAGGTGATATGGCCTTGGTTCCTAATCCCACTTATCCTATCCATAGTTATGCAGTGGTGATTGCCAATGCAGATGTGCGAAGTATTCCCTTAACCGAGGAACATGACTTTTTTGAAGAGGTTGTGCGGGCAACCAAAGAGGCCTGGCCTCGTCCTAAGTTGTTGGTGCTTTCTTTTCCTCATAATCCAACCACGCGTATAGTAGATTTGGCTTTTTTTCAAAAAGTAGTGGATTTTGCTAGAGAGCATAAAATATGGGTCATTCACGATTTTGCTTATGCAGACTTAGCTTTTGACGGCTATATACCTCCCAGTTTTTTACAGGCAAAGGGAGCAAAGAGAGTAGGGGTAGAGTTTTTTAGTATGTCAAAAAGTTACAATATGCCTGGTTGGAGAGTAGGTTTTTGTGTGGGAAATAAAAAGATTATTTCTGCTTTAACCCGGATTAAGAGTTATTTGGATTATGGTATTTTTCAACCTATCCAAATTGCTTCTATTATTGCTTTAAGAGATTCCCAAGAGTGTGTTCAAGAAACTGTGAGGATTTATAAACAAAGACGGGATGTCTTAATAGAAGGACTAAACCGCATTGGTTGGAAGATAGAAAAACCAAAGGCAACTATGTTTGTCTGGGCTAAAATTCCTGAAAGATTTCAACATTTAGGCTCAGTGGAATTTTCTTTAAAATTGATTCGAGAAGCTCAGGTGGCCGTATCTCCAGGTGTGGGTTTTGGCGAATATGGAGATGGATATGTGCGTTTTGCCTTGGTGGAGAATCCGCAACGCATCCGTCAGGCCATTCGTGGACTGAGGAAAGTCATTTAAAGAGGATAAAGGTGGATGCTATTAATATTGGTTTGATTGGATTAGGTACAGTAGGCACAGGAGTGGTCAAGATACTTAGGAAAAATAGAGACTTATTATTAAAAAAATTAAATGTGCCCTTAATATTAAAGAAAGTGGCATATAAAAACCTCTCCCGCCCCAGGACGGTAGATTTAAGCGGTATAGAAATAACAAATGCTGAAGAAATAATTAATGACCCTGAAATTAATATTGTCATAGAACTCATAGGGGGATATGAGCCTGCCAAAACTTATATTTTAACGGCCATTAAGAAGAGAAAGCATGTGGTTACTGCTAATAAGGCATTACTTGCCTTATATGGTGAAGAGATTTTTAAAACCGCTATGGAATATGGAGTAGATGTGGCCTTTGAAGCCAGTGTCGGTGGGGGTATTCCTTTGATTAATGGAATAAAAGAGGGTCTAGTAGGAAATAACATTCTTTGTATGTTTGGCATTTTAAATGGAACAGCCAACTATATTCTTACCAAGATGACCAAAGAAGGAGTGGCTTTCAAAGAGGCACTGAAGGAGGCTCAGGAAAAGGGATTTGCGGAGGCTGATCCCACCTTTGATATAGAAGGGATTGATACCGCTCATAAATTGACTATTTTACTCAGTTTGGTTTATGGCATTCCTATAAACTTTGAACAGATTTATATTGAAGGTATAGGTAATATTGACCCCCTAGATATCCAGTTTGCTCAGGAATTTGGTTATAGGATTAAACTATTGGCTGTTTCTCGCCAGACAGCCAAAGGGATTGAAAGTAGAGTCCACCCTACGATGATTCCGATTGAACACTTATTAGCTAATGTTAATGGCGCTTATAATGCCCTTTTAGTCCGAGGAGATGCCGTAGGAAATATCCTTTTTTATGGTTTGGGGGCAGGAATGATGCCAGCAGGGAGTGCAGTAGTAAGTGATGTGGTAAGTTTATCCCGAAACTTAATCAAGGGTATTACTCAGAGAGTGCCGCTACTTTCTTATTTACCAGAAAAAAGAGAAAAAAAACCTATTTTATCCATAGATGAGCTGATTTGTAAGTATTATTTTCGTTTTTCCGCGGTAGATAAGCCAGGCGTGCTTTCTAAAATTTCAGGTATATTAGGTAATTATGACATTAGTATTGAATCAGTGATGCAGAAGGGAAGAAAGATAAATGGACAAGTGCCGATTGTGATGTTGACCCATGAAGCAAAGGAGGCCAATGTTAAGGCGGCCCTTAATGAGATAGAGAAAATAGAGGTAGTGAAAGCAAAACCAGTTTTTATAAGAATTGAAAATGACTTAAGGATAGAGTGATGTCTAAATATATTGTTTTAGTGGGTGATGGTATGGGAGACTACCCTTTAGAGACACTGGGTGGAAAAACACCATTAGAGGCTGCCCATACACCCAATATGGACTTTATAGCCTCTAATGGAGTATTGGGGTTAGTAGAGACGGTTCCAGATGGAATGCCTCCAGGAAGTGATATCGCTAATATGAGTCTTTTGGGTTTTGACCCCAAAAAATATCATACTGGGAGAGGACCTATTGAAGCAGCCAGTTTGGGCATAAAGGTCAATCCAGAAGACATCATTTTCAGATGCAATCTTGTTAGCTTAGGTAAGAAAGAGGGCGCTATTTTTATGGAAGACTATAGTGCTGGACATATTTCTTCTGAAGAAGCAAAGGAGTTGATTTTAACCCTTAACAAATATTTAGGTTCAGAAAGATTTCATTTTTATCCTGGGGTAAGTTATAGACACATCTTAGTTTGGCATAATGGAAAGAACGAATTTACTACTATCCCACCCCATGAAATTCCGGGTCAAGAAGTAACAGACTATTTAAATAATCTGCCTTCTGAAATAAGGGAATTAGTGATAAATGCAAAAAAAATTTTAGTCAATCATCCTGTTAATCAGCAAAGAGTGAAAGAAGGCAAAAAAATGGCTAACAGTATCTGGCCTTGGGGTCAGGGAAGAATGACTAATATGCCTAGTTTCAAAGAGCGATTTGGATTAAAAGGAGGAGTGATTTCTGCTGTTGACCTTATTAAAGGTATTGGTATATTAGCGGGGTTAAAGGTAATAAACGTACCTGGGGCCACAGGTTATTTTGATACCAATTATAAAGGTAAAGTCCAATATGCCCTTGATGCTTTGAAAGAACTAGACTTTGTTTATGTCCACGTAGAAGCACCAGATGAGGCTGGCCATGAGGGAAACTTGGCTGAAAAGATCAAGGCAATAGAGGCCTTTGATCAGCAAGTAGTGGGATCGGTTTTAAATGCAGCTAAGAGAGAAAATATTAAAGTGATGGTAACTATGGACCATTATACCCCTGTTGCTGTTAGAACTCATATAGGAGAACCTGTGCCTTTTGCTATTTTTTTGAAAAGAAAAATCCCAGCTTCTTTTAGGCTTTTTTGTGAACGTATAGCCAATGAAAGTGGTATTCTGGTTAAACCAGGGTATAAACTTATGGAGTGTTTCTTAAGAGTTGACTAAGGTAGAGTTTTTTGTTATCAAAAAGCAAATCTAGAGGGAGATAAATGGGTAGACACAAAAAGATTGAACGACGAAGAGAGATAGAAAGAAGGAGAAGGAGGCGTTTAAAACGCCTAAAAATGAGAGCTAAACAATTGGAGGAGAAGAAGTAAAGGATGAAAAGGACTTATCAACCACACATCAAGAAGGGCAAGAGGGTGCATGGATTTTTGGCCCGCAAAAAAACCAAAGCAGGGAGAGAGATTTTAAATCGCCGTAGGGCTAAAGGCAGAAAAAGGCTCACTGTATTTAGCTAAAATGAATGAAATTATTTGGTTTTTCAAAGAAAGAGCACATTCGCAAAAGAAAAGATTTTCTAGCTGTTATAGCCAGCGGGCAAAAATTACAAACAGAACATTTTATTATTTACATGAAAGTAAACTCTCAACCATTTTCCAGGTTGGGAATAACTGTGAGCCGTCAGGTAGGAAAAGCGGTGCAAAGAAATCGGGTAAAGCGTTTATTGCGGGAATTTTTTCGGCTGCACAAAAAAGACTTTTATCGCGGGCTAGACTTGGTTATTATTGCTAAAAAAGGGGCAGCCGATTTAACTTATCAGCAGGTAAGTGGAGAATTAAGTAAAGTATTAAGATGCAAAGATTAATTATTTTTCTTATAAAATTATATCAAAGAATAATTTCTCCCTTATTCCCACCTTCTTGCCGTTTTTATCCTTCTTGTTCGGCCTATGCCATTGAGGCTATTGGTCGTTATGGTCTTATAAAAGGAGGACTGAAGGCTATCTTAAGATTGGCTAAGTGTCATCCTTTTCATCCTGGTGGTTATGACCCTGTAAAGTAAAAATTTTTTTAGGAGAAGAAATGGCTTATCGTGCTCTTTTAGCCTTTGTTATTTCTATATTAATACTGGTTTTGTATAATTATTTTTTCCCACCGCAGAGACCAGTGGTAAAAAAATCTACACCTCCAAGTGCTTCCCTTCAGAAACAGGAAGATAAGTCAGAAGAAAAAAATATTGTTTTGCCTAGCTCCCTAGAAAAATCATACAAAGTAAAGAATTTGGGAAGAGAAATTACTGTTTCTACTCCTCTTTACCAAACCATTTTTTATGAATCAGGGGCAGTGATAAAAAGTTTTATTTTAAAAAAATATCGCCAAAATGTGGCTCCTGATTCACCGCTTCAGGAAATTATAGAAGCTAAGCCACCTTATTTGCCTTTAAGCATTGATTTCTTACAACATAAAGATTTTTTAAAAGATGTTAAATTTCAAGCAGACAAACACACAATGAATCTTACTTCCCAAGACACTCCCCAATCACTTACCTTTACGGCTGAAGTAAATGGTATAATAATAAAAAAGACCTTTGTTTTTTACCCTGATAGTTATGAGATTGATTTTGATCTGAGCTTGATAAATCGAACTCAGAGGCCATTTCAAGATAACTTGGCTATCTCTTTAGCGAATAAATGGCCTAAAAGAGAACGTTATGGTTTTTATGGTGGGATTGTTTTAATAAATGGTCAATTTGAAGAGATAAAGTGGAAAAAAATCAAATCCCAAGTGGTAAAATCAGGAAATATTCAGTGGGCAGGTCTAAGTGATAAATACTTTGCTACCATTATTGTTAATAAAGATGCCCCAAAGGCTTCTTTTATAGTGAATAAACAAAAAGAGCACCTTGTAGCCAACTTACTAATTCCTCCTGTAGAAGTAGAGTCCCAAAAAGAAAAAACAGCTTCTTTTCTCCTCTATTTTGGGCCTAAAGAGTTAGAAAGATTAAAAAAACTGGATTTTCATTTAGATAAAGCAGTCGATTTTGGTTTTTTTGATATTATTGCTAAACCCTTACTTTATATTTTGAGATGGTTTTATAAATATGTTCATAACTATGGAATAGCTATTATCTTACTCACAGTAGTGATTAAGGTCCTTTTTTGGCCTTTAACACATACCAGTTATAAATCTATGCAAGAAATGCAAAAGTTGCAGCCTCATATTAATCGGCTTAGGGAAAAATATAAAGATGATAAGGAACGGCTAAACAAAGAGTTGATGAATATATATAAAACTTACAAGGTTAACCCCTTAGGTGGATGTTTACCCATAATTCTCCAAATCCCTGTGTTTTTTGCTTTATATAAGGCATTACTTTATGCTATTGAGCTCAGACATGCCAATTTTATCACTTATTTGCCTTTTACTGATAAAATCTGGTTGGCCGATTTATCGGCTAAAGACCCATATTATATTACCCCTATTTTAATGGGTATTTCTATGGTGATACAGCAAAAAATGACGCCCAGTGCTATGGGACCGGGACAATCTAAATTCATGCTTCTGATGCCTGTGTTTTTTACTTTTCTCTTTCTCAACTTTCCTTCTGGTTTAGTGATTTATTGGCTGGTAAACAATCTGTTATCTATTGTGCAACAATTTTACATTAACCGAAAAATGCAATAAAGGAGGGTAAGATGGAAACGTTCGAGTTTGAGGGTAAAACCGTAGAGGAAGCCATTAATATTGCTTGTGAAACCCTCAAGGTTAATAAAGAAGATTTAGAAATAGAAGTCCTTTCTGAGGATTCTGGGGGCTTTTTGAGAATGATAGGAGTTAAAAAAGCCAAAATCAGGGTTAGTCTCAAAAAAACCAGAGAAGAGGCCATAAGGCTTGTCCAAGAAATGTTAGAAAAAATGCTTTCTTATTTTCCCATGCCTACCAAGATAGAAACCGAAATTTTGCCAAAAGAGGTTAGATTAAATATCATAGGTGATGGCTCAGGAATTTTAATTGGAAAGCAGGGACAAACCCTCATGGAACTGGACTACCTTTTCAAAAGGATGGTGCAAAAACAATGGGGTGGAATATTACCTATAAGAATTATTTTAGATGCCGAAGGTTATCGCAAAAAGAAAATTAACACCCTTAAAGAACTAGCTAAAAAACTAGCAGCACGTGTGAAAAAAACAGGTAAGGTTTTTTCTACTTCACCTCTCTCTGCAAGAGAACGTAAAATTATTCACCTTACCTTACAAAAAGATCAGGAGGTCAAGACGCAAAGTGTGGGTGAAGGGGAATTAAAGCGGGTAAACATCATTCCACTACATCCTAAAACTGCTAAATGGGAAGGAGAGCAAGCAGTAAATAAAGATTAACTGTGCTAGCTAGGGGTCAGGGTCAAACCTACAAAATACAATTAAACCATCTTAATCCAAATGTTAAGAGGTGAGACCCTGGAGGTGTTCAAGAAAAAGTGCCTTCATTTAGGAAGCCTGTTTCGGTTATGCGTAAAATAACTGAGCGACCAGAAGGGATTGAAGCTGGAACAGCGAAATTGGTTGGTTTTGAAAATGAAAAGATTTACTCAGAAACGATGAGGCTACTGGAAGATAAAACTTATATCAGAGTATGGCCAAGGCAAAAAATCCCTATGCCGACGGCAAAGCAACAGAAAGGATTGTAGATATCTTGGAAGAGGTGTTACATTAATGGATTTAGTAATCAGGGTTAAAGAAATTATAGGCCATTGCCCCGTCTATAAAGTAGGGGATATATTTGTTTTAGAGGAAGGCTATAAGATCAATCCTAAAAAATCCTGCACTATTTGTATGCATTCCTTATCAGCTATCATGCCCTATCATGTGGCATTAAGTCATGGTATAGAACCAAGGCAAATTGGGTTAGCTAAGGAAGGCAATAAAGCCTATGTCCAATGTCTAGACCCATGCAAGTATACTGGTGGTGGCACGGTAATCTTTGAAATTTTAATTAAATCAGATTAACTAGTTCACTGTCTATAAAATGAAAGAGCCTTTTCTGGGGAAAGTCCTGTGTTAGAAACTAAAATTATATTGCTAAAACCTACAGATTGTGTAAAATGCTGTAAAACTATTTGAGATTTAAAGGTGAAACTATGTTTGATAACTTGAGTGAAAAGTTAAACACCATTTTCAAAAAGTTGAAAGGGCATGGGCATCTTACAGAGGAACATATCAATAAGGCCTTGAAAGAAGTGAAATTAGCTCTATTAGAAGCAGATGTTAACTATAAAGTGGTCAAGGAATTTCTAAACCGCGTTAAGGAAAAGGCTATAGGGCAGGAAGTAATGCGTAGTCTGACCCCAGCTCAACAGGTGATAAAAATAGTTAGAGATGAATTGACAACCTTAATGGGAGGAAGTGGAGCTGAGCTAAACCTTAAAGGTATGCCAAGTATTATCATGTTAGTTGGTCTCCAAGGGTCTGGAAAGACCACAACATGTGCTAAATTAGCCAAATTTCTTAAAGAAAAGGGAGGAAAGTCTTCTTATTTAGTCCCAGCCGATACTTATCGTCCTGCTGCTATTGAACAACTTCAGAAACTGGGACAACAGTTGGGAATAGAAGTATTCCCTGCCCAAAACTCACAAACTCCTATGGAGATTTGTATTAATGCACTCACAGAAGCAAGGCGACGCGGTTATGATGCAATTATTATTGATACAGCAGGTAGGCTACATATTGATGAAAAAATGATGGATGAGCTGAAACAACTTAAAGAGCGACTTATGCCCCAAGAAATCCTTCTGGTGGCTGATGCCATGACCGGTCAAGATGCGGTAAACATAGCTAAGACTTTTAATCAAGCTTTGGGTATCACAGGCGTTATTCTTACTAAGATGGAAGGAGATGCCAGAGGAGGTGCGGCCCTTTCTATTAAAGCAGTTACCCAAAAACCTATCAAGTTTGTGGGTGTAGGAGAAAAATTGAATGCCCTTGAGGTATTTTATCCGGACCGAGTAGCTTCACGCATTTTGGGTATGGGAGATATCCTTTCTTTAATTGAAAAAGCAGAAGAAACCATGGATGTCCAAAAAGCAAAGGAGTTAGAGCGAAAGATTAGAAAGAGTGAATTTACCTTAGAGGATTTTCGGGACCAATTGAGGCGAATCCGCAAAATGGGTTCACTAGAGCAAATTTTGAGTATGATACCTGGCCTTTCTCAAATGAAACAATTTAAAAATTTGCAAATAGATGAAAGGGAATTGGTAAGAATAGAAGCTATTATTAATTCTATGACCAAAGAAGAAAGGTTGAGGCCAGAAATTATTAATGGGAAACGGCGGAAACGCATTGCTTATGGTAGTGGGACTACCGTGCAAGAAATAAACAGGTTACTTAAAAACTATAATGAAACTAAAAAAATGATTAAAAGCTTTACAAAAAAAGGAAAAAAGGGTAAAAGAATAAATTTAATAGATTTTTTTCATTAAAAAGGAGGTGATAGTAAAAGTAGATGGCAGTGAAAATACGACTTATGCGGATGGGAGCGAAGAAGAGGCCATTTTATAGGATTGTGGCTACAGAAGCAAGAAGGGCTCGTGATGGGAAGTATTTGGAAGTAGTGGGATTTTACAACCCTCTTACTGATCCTGCTGAGGTAAAAGTGAATAAAGAAACATTACAAAAATGGATGGGACTGGGAGCCCAAATTACAGAAACCGTGAAGGCTTTGTTAAAAAGGCAAGGAATTTTATAAAGTGGAGGTGCGAGATGCTGAGAGAATTAGTAGAATTTATTGCTAAATCTTTAGTAGACAATCCTAATGCGGTAGAAGTGAGGGAAATAGAAGGAGAGCAGACCTCAGTTATAGAGTTAAAGGTAGCAAAACAAGATTTGGGAAAAGTGATAGGCAAACAAGGTCGTACTGCACGAGCGATGCGCACCATTTTGAATGCTGCCTCTACTAAAGTCAAAAAAAGGGCAGTTTTAGAAATTATTGAATAAAATAGACCGATGAGGAAAGAATTTCTCCTCATTGGTAAAATAGTTAACACTCACGGTATAAAGGGCAAAATAAGGGTAATCCCTTATGCGGATTCCACAGAGAGTTTTAGGGTGGGGGGAGAGGTGTTTTTAAAGCAGAAAAGCGGTCCTCTGCGGTTATATCATCTTCGTGGAATAAAGTCCCATAAAAAATTTTACATTCTCTCCTTGGCTGAAATTGACCATATTAATGAAGCTGAGACATTAATAGGTGCTGACATATATATTAAAAAATCTAGTCTTCCCCCTTTGAATAAAGAGAGCGAATATTACTGGTATCAGGTTTTAGGATTAAAGGTGTGTCTGAAGAATGCAGAAAAATGTTTGGGCAAAATAAAATACGTTTTTAACACTGGGAGTAATGATATTTTTGTGGTTCACAATAAGAAAGAAAAAAAAGAATATCTCATTCCTTCTATTGAGGATGTAATAGAAAAGTTTGATTGGACCCATGGAGTATTGTGGATTAAGCCTATGCCAGGGCTTTTAGAATGAATATGAGAAGGACAGATTTAACCTCCATATTGGTTCACATAGTTTTTGAGACGGTTCAAACCCTCTTTAATATTTTTTAAGGAATTGGCATAAGAAATACGCAAGAATCCTTCTCCTTCACTGCCAAAATCAATACCTGGTGTTACAGCCACTTTTATCTTTTCTAGAATATCAAAGGCTAAAGTATAGCTGTCTTGACTGAGATGTTTGACATTGATAAAGAAATAAAAGGCTCCTTGAGGAGGTGTTTTTAAAGAAAACCCTAGTTCCTTTAAAGCCTTGTAAAGATAAAGACGCCTTTGGTTATAAATTTGGCGCATTTTTAATACTTCAGGCTGGGCCTTTTTTAAGGCTGCCAAGGCTGCATATTGAGCAAAAGATGGAGCACAAATAAAGAAATTTTGTTGAATTTTTTGCATGGGACGAACAAAAGACGAAGGTACAATGAGATAACCCAAACGCCATCCTGTCATAGCATATGCCTTAGAAAAACCATTTAAAACAAAGGCATTATCAGTAAATTCTAAAGCTGAATGTTCCACCTCTTCATAAACAAGTTGGTGATAGATTTCGTCTGAGATAATAGATATTCCAAGTTCAGCTATGGCTTGCATTATTTCGCCTGGGGTGAGCATGCCTGTGGGATTGGCAGGTGAATTGACAATGATGCCCTTTGTCCGAGGAGAGATGGCTTTTTTTATCTGGTCTACATCATAGATAAAATTATTCTCTTCCCTTACAGGAATAAAAATAGGTTTTCCTCCCAAGAAACGAATAAAATTAGGATAACAAGCATAATGAGGATTTGGCAAAATGATTTCATCCCCTGGTTCTAAAAGGCTAGAAAAGATAAGAAACATGGCAGGAGAAGTACCTGCAGTAATAATAATATTCTCCGGAGAAATGGCCACTCCATATTTTTGTTGATAGTGCTCTGCAATTGTCTCTCTTAATTCAAAAATGCCAAGACTATGAGTGTAATGGGTTTTACCTGCTTTAAGAGCCTTTTTTGCTGCTTCTTTAATACACGAGGGAGTGGCAAAATCAGGTTCACCTACTTCAAGATGGATAATATTTTCTCCCTGTTTTTCCAGAATTTGGGCCCTTTCTAATACATCCATGACCAGAAAGGGAGGCATTTCTTGTGCTCGTTTAGCAATCATTGAAGGTCTTTCAACATTTTTTGAGCATGTTGACGGAGCCCACCCTGATCTAATTGAATAACCCTTTTAAAATATTCCTTGGCCTTTTCTTTCTCACCTTTGAGAAAATAAATAAGAGCCATACGGTAGTAAAGAGGGGCCGCTTCAGGTAGATATTGAATACCTTCTTGATAAACATTAAGAGCCCTATCATATTGCTTTTGTATTTCCCATGCTCTCCCTAATCCCAAATAAGCAGGAAGATAAAGGAGATTAACCTCTATTGCGTGTCTAAAGGCATTTTGGGCCTCGCTATACTTCTTTTGAAGAATGTAGCAAGAACCAAGATTAGTATAAGCTACTTCAGGTGTAGGATAGACATAAATATTTATAGCCTTTTTAAAACATCTTTCTGCTTCTCTCAACTTTTTTTGGCGTAAGTATAATAATCCAAGATTATTATAAGCCGCCCCATATTCTGGGTTTAATTGAATACTCTTTTTAAACTGAGCCTCAGCCTTGTCCAAATCTCCTCGGGCCATGTAAGCCAAGCCAAGGTCTAAATAAATGTCAGGATTTTGAGGGTCAAGTTTTTGTGCCTGAACTAATTCTCTTAGAGCAAATCCTGGTTTTCCTTGTCTAAGATAAGAATCTCCTAAGCGAAAGTGAATTTCTGCCTCCTTTTTTTTATTTAAAGCATTAGAGGCACAGCTTATCATAAAAATAAATATCCAGAGATAAATAAACCACCGCATCAAATTACCTTATGTAAGGGATATTCAATAATTCCTTCAGCTCCAGCCTTTTTTAACTTGGGGATTAAATCACGAACTGTTTTATTATTGACTACGGTCTCCACTGCACACCACTCTTGATTATGTAAGGAAGAAATGGTTGGGGCATTAAGGCTAGGAAGCAATTTAATTACTGCCCCCAATTTTTGTTTAAGGACATTCATTTTCAACCCTACCATGTGATAGCCTTGTAAGGCGCCCTTTAACAATAGAGCAATCTGCTCTATTTTTTCTCGTTTCCATGGGTCTTCCCAACTCTTAGGATGGGCAATGAGTTGAGGATTAGAAACCATTAATTCCTTAAGGATTTTCAATCCATGTGTCTTTAAAGTTGTGCCTGTCTCTGTGACTTCAACAATGGCATCTGCTAAACCAGAGACTATTTTGGCCTCTGTAGCCCCCCAGGAAAATTCCACTATAACATTTATTCCCTGGCTGGCAAAATATTTTTTGGTAAAATTAACCAATTCAGTGGCCACTTTTTTCCCTTCCAAATCTTTAACATCCTTAATAGTAGAATCCCCAGCTACTGCTAAACACCATTTAGTAGGATGCATACTAGTTTTAGAATAAATTAAATCAGCAATTACTACCACTTGAGAATCATTTTCTAAAATCCAATCCTTGCCTGTAATTCCTACATCCAGGGTTCCATTTTCAACGTATCTTGACATTTCCTGTGCTCTGCACATACTACATTCTATTTCTTCATCATCTATGGTGGGAAAATAACTCCTATCGCCTAATTTGATTTTCCAACCAGCGTGAGCAAATAACTCAATGGTTGCGTTTTGCAAGCTGCCTTTTGGAATACCTAATCTGAGCTTATTCATTTTTATAGACCTCTTTCGGATTGAAAGCTTTTTTGCTCATAATCTTTAACCTGCCATTTTCTAATTTACGGTAAAAACAGCTTCGATAACCCTTATGACATGCTGCTCCGATTTGTTCTACCTTTAACAACAAAGTATCATTGTCACAATCTACAAAGATTTCCTTTACCTTTTGTATATGTCCGGATGAGCCACCTTTTTTCCATAGGGTTTTTCTAGTGCGGCTGTAATAATGAGCAATTCCTGTTCCTTGAGTTTTTTCCCAAGCCTCTTCATTCATAAAGGCCAACATTAAAACTTCTCCGGTTTGATAATCCTGAGCAATAACAGGGATGAGGCCATTATTTTTGCTAAAATCTAAGTCAACCATATCACTCCCTTATTTTTATTTCGGTAAATATTAACTATATAGCCATATTTTTGCAAGACTTTTTGAGAAAGTGAGGATTTTTAAGGTTTGACAAACAAAGATACCCCTTCTGCTGAAGCAATGAGTTTATTATCACTCAATCTTTGCATTTCTGCCCTTGTTTTTGCTTTACGCCTTGTTTGTTCTTCAATCCATCCTGTTATAAGCACTTTTTCATTAGGATGTAGAACACTACGAAATGTTACATTAAGGTGTGTAGTTAAGGCAGGTCCTATTTGACCTACAGCATAGGCCATAATTTCATCCAAAACAGTGGCAATAAGACCTCCATGGATGACTTCTTTCCATCCTTGATATTCAGGGGCAAAACTGTAATAGGCCTTTGCTATTCCATTTTCAAAAAATACTTTAAATCCAAGACTCTTTGGGTTTTTAGGCCCACAGACAAAGCAGTAAGAACTATCCATTTAAACTAATTTGGTGGAGGTGGCGGGAATCGAACCCGCGTCCGAGGATGCTAAGTTTAAGCATCTACATGCTTAGTCCGGATTCCCATATTCGCCTTTGCCCTTTTTCCGAACAAAAAGGACAAAAGCTAGCCCATTTAAAGTTTCGCTATTAAATGTTATGGGCACCATTTAATAGCTAGCCTGCTTTACCGACGCCTGTCCTCAGTCCTGCAGGCCGGACTGGGCAGACGCTGGCTGTCTTAATTAAGCAGCCAGGGCATAGCCATAATCATTGGCACTTGTTTTGTCCTATCTTTTTCACGAGGAGATAGGAATCCCCGGCATGCAGCTTAAACCTTCTACATCCTCGTCGAACCCTTTTCACCCCCTCTTTAGGAGATTATAAACATTTTTTCTAAAAAGAGCAAGAAATAAATCTCAAATTATCCATACTGACAAACTGCCAGTCCTATACACCTCAACTTCCACCAAAGCCGATAGTTACATGGTTTTCTTCTATAATTACCGGAACTTGCCTTTTCCCTTTAGAATGTCTGAGCATTTCTTCAAGCTTTTCAGGATCTTGTAAAACATTAATATATACTACTTGATAGCCTTTTTTAGCATACGCTTCCCGAGCGTTTCTGGTGTAAGGTCAAATGTCCTTACCATAAATTAATACTTGTTTTGACATCTTCGCCCTCCCTTATAATGAAATACATTAAACTTTTTACCAGTTCTGCCATCATGGTCAAGTTTAGAGTTTCCATCCTATCCTTGTGAGTGTGATAATAAGGGTTCCGATAAAATGCGGTATCTGTTATCATCACTGCCTTAAACCCCTTATCCCAGAAAGAAGCGTGGTCACTTAAACGCACCTGATAAAGGAGATAGCCATCTCCTGGGACAGTTAGAGACACTACAGGTAGAGCAGGGTTTAGTTTAAAAGTAGAGACAATCTTTTCAACTACATCCTTAGAACGTTTATTGCCAATCACACCTATGAAATTCCCTGTCTTAGGGTATCCAAAAAATTGAAGTGGAAAGGGAAATTTTTGGCTTTTTTCTTCATTAGTATAATAACCCACCATTTCCAGACAAATTACCCCATCTATCCTCTCTTTTTCCTCTTTTGCTCTTTTGGCGTAAACCCGGCTCCCCATATAGCGGGTGGCAAATAAGGGTGGCTCTTCGGCCGTAAAGGCAACAAATTTAACAGGAGTTTTTATGATATTGAATTCCTTAATAAGTCTAGCCAGTTCCAGCATAACGGCAATGCTGCTTCCATTATCATCTGCTCCAGGTGAGCCAGTTACTGTGTCATAATGGGCACATATAAGATAATTTTTAATAGTTTTTGAAGATGGGATGGCAATAATGTTGGTCAATTCCTTGTCCATAAAATTGTATTTCTGGGTCTCAACCTCATAACCCAAATCTGAAAAACAAGAAATAATGTAATTGGCTGCCTGTTTCAGTTTATGATATTTATAAATACTGCGGTCTCCTATTTCTTTGGTTAATATATGTAAGTGATGCTGTAATGATTGTTTAACTTGGTCTTTCAAATCTTGGTCCATTTGTTTTGCCACTGATAAACTTCACCTCCATAGCGATCAGAGGTGATGGATTTTATCGCTCCTTTTATCCAAATACTGCCTCCTTGCATTTCTTCACCCAGCCAAAAGCCCACATTTCCTCCTACCCAGATTTCTCCTCCTTGCATCCTCATACCCAAAGTATGCTTTGCATCTCCTTCAATTTCTATTTTTCCATCTCCCATTCCCTGTCCTGCCCAGCTTCCGGCATTACCCTTTATAATAATGTTTCCTCCTTTCATCCACCGTCCAAGGTAACCACCTACATTTCCTCTTACCTCTATCTTTCCACTTTCCATCTCTACACCTAGATAATAAAGTCGACCTCCTTCTAAGACCAAAGTGCCTTTATGATGACGATAACCCATTCCCGAAATGGTGCTTCGATAAGGAGAGAGGTCTAGATGGAGGTATGTGTCTTCTTTCATAAGTGAGTGACATAGACCCGAAATAAAACATCCTAAAAGGCCACCTCCCACATATTTGGGTAATATCTGATGAAAAAAAAGAAGAAGCTCAGGAAGTTTTATTTCATAGTCTGAAGCACATTTTTTCCCAAATAAAAAGATTTTTTCAATATGTTTGGCAACTTCCCAGGCACGTAAATTTTTAATAAAATTGTAATATTCCTTGGCCATTTCTTCCAGCTTGTCATAAGTAGGTTTTATAGCTTGGCGGTAATGAATTTTTCGGTTTCTCTGGGAAGGAATCCTTTTTAAATTAAGAATTTCTGGTCTTTTTTCAAGAATCCTTTTTATCTCTGACATACTCAGCAAAACTCTTACCTATGGCTATTTTGGGAATGTCTGTTTCATTTTCTACCTCTACAAAGGTCACCCAAGGGGGCAGATTTTCTTTTAAGGCGTGGTAATGCCTATGAAAGGCATAGGTTTTTCCCACATCTGTCTTGATCCAGATAAAGGTAAGACGCTGTTTCAAAGAAGAAAGTGTTTCCATTAATGGAGAAAGGTTTTCTATACCGGCATCAGTAATTATTATACAGTCAGCATTTTCTGCTTTTTCCATGTAGGCTTTAAATTCTTCTAAATGAAGGGTAGTTCCTCCTCTTTGATGAAATTTAAGAAGTTGATACACTTTTTGTCTCTCTCTTGTTGGAAATAACTCTAAATTCTTATCAGAAAAGTTGATTACCCCTACTTTTGCTCCTGCCTCTAAGTAATTTCTGGCAATGGCAAAGGCAGCCAAAACAGCATAAGAGGTTTCTCTATCTGGGTGTTTCATACTTCCAGAAGAATCCATTACAATGATGGCATCAGGGACTTTTACCTTAATTTCTCCCTCAAAATAACTCATTTTATATCGCTTAGAAATACCAGGAAGAAATTGTCCATAACTTTCAATAAAACTAAAGGTCTCAATGGGGTCTTCTAGGGAAAAATCTCTTATTTCTGAAGGATAAAGAGAATCGGTTTTTTGTGTCCCTGAAATATAAATGGCATAACGCTGGGCCCTTGTTTCATACCAAGAGGTCTCTGGAGGTATAAATGGTCTTGCTTGTTCTTTCTTGCCTGGTCTAATTCCCAACCCCCTTTTTATTAAAAAAGGGCTTCCTAAAATCTTTTCCATCACCTTTTCATATTTTTCTACATCCAGTTCTTCTGCAATGTCCCTCATGGCCTTTCTCAATTCAGAAGGAGAAAAGTGTTCCCAGGAAAAGAAATAAAAAGGCACTTCAGTCTCTTCCGCCATATCTTTGATAATTTCTGCAAATTGCTTTATATTATTTTTCAACCGGGCGCGGCCTGTATCTAGAAAATCTATCTGGAGTAAGGCATCAAGCCTTTTTTGGAGATATTTGTCTATTTCTAACTTACCGAAAGAAAGCCCGGTCACTTCTTGATAAAATGCTCTTAATAGGCAATCTATTTTGCTTTTTAAAGCCAATTCTTGATATACCTGGGCTATTTCTTCCAGCCCCTTATTTACAACTAGGTCAATGGTTACGATAACATCATCAAACAGGTTTCTGATCATCACTTGGGACTCGGTCTCATATTCATCTAGCCAACTGGTTTCTAAAATAACTGTCTTTAAGTCATAAGGATGTTTTACCCAATGATTGAGTTCGTGATGGAAAAGACCAATGACAGCCTTTGGTGAAAGGTGGGAAATAAATTTTTCCCCCACGATGATTTTATATTTTGGACTTACAAAATCTATTTCACTAGTTCCTTCTTGAGCGATTTTACATTCACAGATAGGAGGATAACAAAGGTCAGCTCGGGCCTTTTGAAATAATTTTTTTAGCTGCTCTCTGTTCATATCTTTCTAATTTAACATGAGTCTCTGTCAAGTTGCAAGGCGATATCAAACCCAAAATCCGTGATTTGTTTTGGGAATTAGTTGACAAAGTTGAAATGTAATATAATTAAATTAAAAGTTATACTAACTAAAAATAGGAGGAGATATGAAAGCTGAGTTTACAGCAATTATTGAGCCAGCACCTGAAGGTGGATATTGGGCCATCTGCCCAGAGGTGCCTGGGGCTAATGGACAAGGTGAAACAATAGAAGAGGCAAAGAATAACTTGCGAGAAGCTATTGAACTGATTTTAGAAGATCGCAGGCAAGATATTCTTCGTGGGTTACCAAAAGATGTAATACGGGAAAAGATAGTAATTGGGTGAAACGGCACGAGTTAGAGCGAAGATTAAGAATTGCTGGTTGTTATTTAAAACGAGAAGGTAAATCCCATTCTCTTTGGATCAATCCTAAAACAGGCGTTATTGAAGCACTACCACGACATAATGAGAGTAAAGAGCCATTAGCAAAAAAGATACTTAAGAATTTAAATGCAGAATGAAAAGCATAACAAGACGCTCCAGCGGACGGCGTTACACGCCGCCGCTGAGCTTGGTCGGTAGATAATATGAGATGGATTGTTTGCACTCAGAATTTGGCTAAATCTTTTGGAGCGTTAAAGGTATTAAAGGAAGTCAATCTAGAAGTTTATCCTGGGGAAACAGTGGTGATTTTGGGGGGCAGTGGGAGCGGAAAATCGGTATTGCTTCAAATTTTAGTGGGATTGGTGCCAGCTGATAGTGGTAGAATATGGCTTCATGGCTATGAAGTAACCCAGTTTCGAAAAGAAAAAGATTGGTATCCTGTGCGGCTTAAAACCGGTTTTTTGTTCCAGATAGGAGGGCTTTATGATTCTATGACCGTCTTTGAAAATATTGCTTTTGCTATGCGCTATCACTTACGCTTGCCGGAAAAAGAGATAAAAAAAAGAGTGCAAAAGATTTTGGATTCTGTTCAATTAAAAGGAGTAGAAGAAAAATATCCTGCTGAACTTTCTGGAGGAATGCAAAAGCGAGTGGGACTTGCACGAGCAATTGCCTTAAATCCACCTTTAATTTTATATGATGAGCCTACTACCGGGCTAGACCCTATTATGGGTGATTCCATTAGTAGACTTATCCGCCACCTCCAAAGGACCTATAATATTTCTGCCATTGTGGTTACCCACGATTTATCCTGTGCCTTTAAGGTGGCGGATAGAATTATGTTGCTTTATGATGGCAAAATCATGATAAGTGGTCCAGTAGAAGAAGTTAAAAAAAGCGATAATCCTTATTTTAAACAATTTTTGAAGGCGATCAAGGAGTAAATAATGAAAGAAAAATGGTTTTTTGTTTTAAAGACAGCTATTTTTCTAATTTTCTCATTTGCACTTTTAGGAACAGTGATAATTTTTTTAGGAAAGGAAAGACCTTATTTTAAAAAAACCTTTATCTTGAAGACCCAATTTCGGTCCGTAGCCGGCCTTTCCTCGGAATCTCCGGTATATCGTTATGGACTTCAAGTAGGCCATGTGGCAGATTTTCAGTTTCTTAAAGACGGTAGAGTAGAAGTGATTATGCGTATTGAAAAACGTTTCCACTCTCAATTTCACAAGGATTGTTATGCCAAAATTGTCCCTGTAGGGATTTTAGGAGACAAAGCTGTAGATATTGTGGGGGGAAAACCAGACACACCCATTTTGGCAGAGGGAAGTGTTATTAACTCGGTAGAACCCATTACTTTGGAAGAAATTGCTTCTCGGGCAAAACCATTACTGGATAAAACTACAATTATCGCTGCTAATTTAGCTGAAATTACTGATAATATAAAACGGGAACACACTACTTACCAGAATATCTTTCATAATATAGCAAAAATTACAGACAAGATTGCTAGAGGTGAAGGCACCCTTGGTGCTTTAGTCCAAAAAGAAGATCTTTATAAAGAAACAGTAGCTACAGTCCGAAAAGCAGGAGAGACTATGCATAAAACCCATGCCTTTATAACCTCTTTGCAACAGAGAAGTAAACAACTAAAACCAATTTTAGCTGAAACTGAACAGGTGGCTTCAGACCTTACTACTTTATTGGCTCAAATGAAAATATTTATAGAGAAGTTGAACCACTGGATAGAAGAAACTCAGAAAATAACAAAAGAACTTTCTTATACTTCTATTCAATTACGAACAGCTTCGGGGGATTTACCAATAGTTATGAAAAATCTTCGCCATGCTTCCCAAGGAGCAGTTGAAGTAATAGAAGCTGCCAAAAAAAGCTGGTTTATCAGACGCTATTTACCTAAAGAAAAAAAGAAGAGATAGCCTTTTGACCATTTTTGCACCTTTTAGGTGACAGGGATACGTCAAAGTCAGGCCATAAGTAATTTAACAAAAAGAACAAACGTTTAAATATAGTCAAAAATCCAAATGCCAAAATGCCAAAACATTAAATCAGTGAGTAGTGAAATAGTGAGGGAATGAAATAGTCAAATGTAGTGGAATTGGGGTCTATAATTAAAAGTGAGAGTAAAAAATAGGGAATGAAATTAAGAAGCCTTCTTTATGTGATATAAATGATAAATGGCTAGGGGAACATTTGTGGCTAACGGGGTCAGTCAATAATGTTGAATTATTGTGACTCGGTTTGAATTGCCGGATGTTCTCCTGCCAATACCCTGTCTAATGGAAAGGTGCCTTTAAGTGGCTATTATA